>NZ_JCBANA010000017.1:0-92396 GCF_059760725.1 Achromobacter sp. 1014246743 | reverse complement strand
GGTCGCTCTGGTCGCTTGCTCGCACAAGCTGCTACGAATCCTGAACGCCATGGCCCGCTCCCAGCAACCATGGAACAGCCAATTGCACCTTCAGGCTG
The DNA here is from genome assembly GCF_059760725.1 of Achromobacter sp. 1014246743. Lineage (NCBI taxonomy): Bacteria > Pseudomonadati > Pseudomonadota > Betaproteobacteria > Burkholderiales > Alcaligenaceae > Achromobacter > Achromobacter sp. 1014246743. The sequence continues at coordinate 92,298 of NZ_JCBANA010000017.1, read as the reverse complement.
CTTGACTGGAAACACAGTTGCTCGGGGGGGCAGCAAGCGCGAAGCGCGCAGCGTGGGGGCTTTATCAGGCCGTTCCGCCGACGGTCAGGCCTTCCATGCGGACCGTCGGCATGCCCACGCCCACCGGCACGCTCTGGCCGTCCTTGCCGCAGGTGCCCACGCCCGAATCCAGCTTCAGGTCGTTGCCGATCATGGACACGCGCGTCATGGCGTCGGGGCCATTGCCGATCAGGGTGGCGCCCTTGACCGGGTAGGTGATCTTGCCATCTTCGATCATGTAGGCCTCGGACGCCGAGAACACGAACTTGCCGTTGGTGATGTCGACCTGGCCGCCGCCGAAGTTCGCCGCGTACAGGCCGCGCTTGACCGACGAGATGATTTCCTCGGGCGCCTTGTCGCCGGCCAGCATGTAGGTATTGGTCATGCGCGGCATCGGCAGGTGCGCGAACGACTCGCGCCGGCCGTTGCCGGTGGCGGCGGTCTTCATCAGGCGGGCATTCAGGGTGTCCTGCATGTAGCCGCGCAGGATGCCGTCTTCGATGAGGACGTTGCGCTGGGTGGCATTGCCCTCGTCGTCGATGTTGAGCGACCCGCGACGATCCGGAATGGTGCCATCGTCGACCACGGTGACGCCCTTGGACGCCACGCGCTCGCCGATGCGGCCGGAAAACACGCTGGAGCCCTTGCGGTTGAAATCGCCTTCCAGGCCGTGGCCCACGGCTTCGTGCAGCAGGATGCCAGGCCAGCCGGAGCCGAGCACCACGGTCATTTCGCCAGCAGGCGCCGGACGCGCTTCCAGGTTGACCATGGCTTCGTGCACGGCACGCTCGACATAGCTCAGCAGCATCTCGTCAGTGAAGTAGGCCAGCCCCAGACGGCCGCCACCGCCGGCATGGCCCATTTCGCGGCGCCCGTTGCGTTCGGCGATGACGGTCAGCGACAGGCGCACCAACGGACGCACATCGGCAGCCAGGCGGCCATCGCTGCCGGCGACCAGCACCACGTCGTATTCGGCGCCCAGGCCGGCCATGACCTGGATCACGTGCGGATCGCGGGCACGGGCCATGCGCTCGATGCGCTCGAGCAGCGCCACTTTCTCGGGCGCGCTCAGCGTGGCGACGGGATCGATGTCGGCATACAGGCTGCGGCCCATTTCGGCCTCGACCTGGGCCGCCACCTTGACCTTGCCGGCGCCGCGCCGGGCAATGCCGCGCACCGCATGCGCCGACGACAGCAGCGCCTCTGCGGACAGCGAATCGGAATAGGCGAAAGCGGTTTTCTCGCCGCTCACGGCACGCACGCCCACCCCCTGGCTGATCGAGAAACTGCCGGTCTTGACGATGCCCTCTTCCAGGCTCCAGCCTTCGCTGCGGGTGTACTGGAAATACAGGTCGGCGTAGTCGACTTTGTGGGTAAAGATTTCGCCCAGCGCGCGCGCCATGTCGGCCTCGGTCAGCCCCCAGGGGTCGAGCAACAGCGATTTGGCGGTGGCCAGGGAAGCAATAGCGGGATCGATGATTTTCATAGGACTCTGTTCGGGGGCGCCGGCGCGAGGAACGCACCTGCAATGACGCTCAAGCCTCTATCGTAACGCCGACACGGGCCCGCCGTCCTCGGCGCGGGATATTACCTGCCAAGTTAACGAATCAGGGACTGGCTCAAACTCCGTATGGGCCACCGTGAAAAATCAACGCCGGCCCGCCGCGCAAATGTCCGCACAGCGTCGGACAACCCCGCTTGCCCCTGTACGCATACCCACGGGAGCGCCCAGATAAAACTTGTCATACAACCAGATCGAAAAATACCAACCTGTGAAAACTACCCACGAATAGGCCCTCGCATATCGATCCTGAAGCGGTGCAATGAAAATAGGCATACCGCCGGGAATCACTGAAATATTTGCGGGCCACGCCGTCATCAGACCTCTGCCCGGCGAGCAGAAAAGCGCATTCTCAGCATCCGAGAAATCCCAAATGCGCCAGAGGCGCGACAAAAAAAAGCGCGTTTCCTCTGACATCCGCTCGCTTCATGAAACAAAAAGAGCTTTTTTCAAGCCCGGACCGCGACATTCGTCCGCCGCATGAACCAACGGCCGTTTTGTTTCAATTAGTCCCAAATTTGGGAATATCATTCCCAATACTTGTTCCTGGCGGGAACCCGCAAGTCTAAAGACTCTCCGGCAGTTTTGATACAAAGTAATTAGGCTGAAACTGCGGCAATCGAGCAGCAATTTATGTATTATGCGAAGCACAACAAATAAACATAACTTCGCCGGCGATTAAAGCAGTTCCATAATCAGGAATAAACCATGGCCCGAGAAACCTACGCAGCTCTGCAAGCAAAGATCGAAAAGGAAATCAACAAGCTCCAAAAGAAGGCTGAAGTCCTGCAAACCAAACGCCGCAAGCCCGTGATCGCGTCGATCATCACGTCCATGCGCGAGTACGACATCACCCCCGACGAAATTGCCGCTGCCTTTGGCTCCGGCAAGCCCGCCCGTGCCGCGGCGCCTACCGGCCGCCGCAAGGCCGGCGCCGCCGCCCGCCCCGCCAACGCCGCCAAACGCGCCGTTGCGCCCAAGTACCGCCACCCCCAAACCGGGGAAACCTGGAGCGGTCGCGGCAAGGCCCCCCGCTGGCTCGCCGCCGAAGAAGCCAACGGCGCCACGCGCGAGAGTTTTCTTATCAAAGAATAAAACCTATTATTCAGTAAGAAAAGTAAAGGCGCACCAAAATGGTGCGCCTTTTTTATTTTGGCGCCGCGCCTGCGGCACCTGAAAATTCACTGAACCGGGAATTGAATCTCACGTTCTGCGCCATTATTTCCCGGGAAATTGTCAAATATTGCACGGACCAGATAGGGCATCGTACGCATGAAATTGTCCCGCTCACTGAGTATGTAGGCAGTGGACCGGTATACCTCGGCGCCGCCTCGCTGGGTGTCGTGGATCTGCAGGGTCAAGGTATTGCGCTGGACAACTGCGGGCACGTCGACCCATTCCGGCCCCCAGTAACCGTAGTAGCCGCCCCAGGGCCGCGGGCCGTAGAAACCGCCATAGCCGTAACCGCCGTTGAAATACGGGTCATACGGACGCCGCACCATGATCTGGGTCTGCGTCGTGCCATATTTGAACGAGACGTCAAAGCGCGCCTTGGCGCTACCCTGGGCTTGCACCAGCCCGGTGGCGCCGATCCCGGCGCGCACCATATCCTGGTAGGACTGGTATTCCAGATTATTGGACTGCGTGGGGTCGGCGGGCACGAACTGATAGGTCTGGCCTTCGACGCCGGTCGGCCATTGCTGGAAGGAGGTCACGCGGGCCGAGACCGTCGGGGCCGCGCATCCGCTCAATACCAATGCCCCCATGACAGCCAGCACTGCGGCCCACCGGCAGGCATTGAAACGGGAAGAACGGGACATGTGCGACTCCTCATTGCGCGCGACGGCGCCATCATACTGACGTTTGACCGCGCAGGGCGGCAAAAGTTTGCGGCCGACCGCCAGGCGTCCCTGCACCTGCCTGCCCAGCCACTACAATAGGGCTCCCCGTTCAAACAGGACTGCAATCCCATGCGCACAGACACGCCCGTTACCGTATACCGCAAGGATTACCAGCCCTACCCGTACGATATTCCCCATGTCGCGCTGGCCTTCGACCTGGCCCCTGACGCCACCGAAGTGCGCTGCGTCATGCAGGTGCAGCGCAAGGCTGACGCCAGCGCCGACGCCGCGCTGGTGCTGGACGGCGAAGACCTGGAACTGGTCTCGGTCGCCGTCGACGGCCAACCGCTGGCCGCCGACCGCTTCCATCAGTCCGAACACAGCCTGGCGCTGTATGGCCTGCCCGCCGACGCCTCCGTTGAAATCGTCAGCCGCTGCAAACCGGCCGCCAATTCAACCCTGATGGGCCTGTATGTGTCGGGCGGCAATTTCTTCACCCAATGCGAGGCCGAGGGCTTTCGCCGTATTACCTGGTTTGCCGACCGCCCGGACGTCATGTCACGCTACCGTGTGACCTTGCGCGCCGCGCCGGCCTACCCCGTGCTGCTGTCCAACGGCAATCTGGTCGCATCGCGCCAATTGCCCGACGGCCGCAACGAAGTCGAATGGGAAGACCCGTTTCCCAAGCCCTGCTATTTGTTTGCCCTGGTGGCGGGCAACCTGACGCACCGCGAAACCACGGTCAAAACGGCCAGCGGCCGCGACGTGCTGCTGCAGGTCTACAGCGACCCGGGTTCCGAAACCAAGACCGAATGGGCATTGGATTCCCTGGTGCGCGCGCTGCGCTGGGACGAAACCCGTTTTGGCCTGGAACTGGACCTTGACCGCTTCATGGTGGTGGCCGTCCATGATTTCAATATGGGCGCCATGGAAAACAAGGGCCTGAACATTTTCAATGCCGCCTATGTGCTGGCCGACGCCGATACGGCCACGGACGCCAACTACGAAGGCATCGAATCGGTCATCGGCCACGAATACTTCCATAACTGGACCGGCAACCGCGTCACCTGCCGCGACTGGTTCCAGCTCAGCCTGAAAGAAGGCCTGACCGTGTTCCGCGACCAGGAATTCAGCGCCGACATGATGGCGCAGGACATGGACGAGGCGGCCGCCGCCAGCGCCCGCGCCGTGAAACGCATCGACGACGTGGTCACGCTGCGCGCCGCGCAGTTTCCCGAAGACGCGGGCCCCATGGCCCACCCGATCCGTCCCGACAGCTACCAGGAAATCGGCAATTTCTATACGGCCACGGTGTACGAGAAAGGCGCCGAAGTCATCCGCATGCAGCATACGCTGCTGGGCGAAGCCGGTTTCCGCGCCGGCATGGACGAGTACTTTCGCCGCCACGACGGCCAGGCCGTGACCTGCGATGATTTCGTCGCCGCCATGGAATCGGTCTATGTGCGCCAACATCCGGGACGCGACCTTGCCGTGTTCCGTAACTGGTACCGTCAGGCCGGCACGCCACGCGTGACGGTCAAACTCGAGCACGACCCCGCCGCGCGCCGCGTCACGGTGACGTTGTCGCAGGAATGCCAGCCGGTCGGCGTCGAAAAGAAAGCCCCCGCCGGTTTCGTCAAGGCGCCGTACCACATCCCGTTCGCCATTGGCCTGCTGGACCGCGATGGTCGCGCCCTGCCCCTGCGCCACGAAGGCGCAGCCACGGACACCGCGCTGCTCGAGCTGACCACCCAGCGCCAGCAATGGCACTTCGACGGCATGGACGCCTTGCCCGTGCCGTCGCTGCTACGCGATTTCTCGGCCCCCGTGATCGTCGACTACGACTGGACCGACGCCGAACTGGCGCTGCTGTCGGCTCACGACAGCAACCCGTTCGCGCGCTGGGAAGCGGGCCAGGAATTGGCCACGCGCCAGATCCTGAGCCTGGCCGAGGCCCGCCAGGCTGGCCGCACGCTGCACGCAGACCCCGCCTTCATCGACGCCTGGCGCGCGCTCTTGACCGACCCGAGCCTGGACGCCGCCTACCGAGCCCGCGCCCTGGCGCTGCCGTCGGAAAAGACGTTGGCCGAACGCATGCACGCCGTGGACCCACCCGCCCTGGCCGTGGCCCGCGATTTCCTGCGGGCCGAACTGGGCCGTCAATTGGCCAAGGAGTTCCGCCAGGCCTTCGACGACAACCAGACGCCGGGCGAATACAGCCCTGCCCCGGTACCGGCCGGCAAGCGCGCCCTGAAGAACCTGGCGCTCAGCCACCTGATGGCCGCGGGCGAACACGAAGCGCAGCGGCTGGCCGAACAACAGTACGAGCACGCCGGCAACATGACCGACAGCATGGCCGCGCTGTCCGCCCTGATCAACTATGGCCAGGGCGAATTCCCGCAGCAGGCGCTGGCCGCGTTCTACGACAAGTGGCAGGACAACGCACTGGTCGTGGACAAATGGTTCGCCTTGCAGGCGGCGGCGCGCTATACCACCGTGCAGACCGCGCGCGAACTGATGAAACACCCGGCGTTCACGCTGCGCAACCCCAACCGCGCACGGGCGCTGGTGTTCCAGTTCTGCCTGAACAACGCCCGCGGCATGCACCACCCCGACGGCACAGGCTACGCCTTCTGGGCCGAACAGGTGCTGGCGCTGGACGCGCTCAACCCGGAAATCGCCGCCCGCCTGGCGCGCGCGCTGGACAACTGGTCGCGCTTCGTGCCGGCCTTGCGTACCCCCATGCAAGCGGCCCTGCAGCAGGTGCGGGGGCACGAGGGGCTGTCGCGCAACGTCCAGGAAATCGTATCCAAGGCATTAGAATTCGCAGCATAGGGAGAACCTCTTGAAACGTAAAACACTTACCCAATACCTGGTCGAGCAGCAACGCTCGGCCCAGGCCCTGGCCCCCGAAGTACGGCTGCTCATCGAGGTCGTCGCGCGCGCCTGCAAGGCGATCAGCCACGCGGTCAGCAAAGGCGCCCTGGGCGGCGTCCTGGGCAGCCTCGAAAGCGAGAACGTGCAGGGCGAAGTCCAGAAGAAGCTGGACGTGCTGTCCAACGAGATCCTGCTGGAAGCCAACGAATGGGGCGGCCACCTGGCGGCCATGGCCTCGGAAGAGATGGAAACCATCCACCTCATCCCGAACCGCTATCCCAAGGGCGAATACCTGCTGCTGTTCGATCCCCTGGATGGCTCGTCGAACATCGACGTGAACGTCTCGATCGGCACCATCTTCTCGGTGCTGCAGGCGCCGCACAACGTGTCCGGCGCCCCCGTCTGCGAAGCCGACTTCCTGCAGCCGGGCAACAAGCAGGTCGTGGCCGGCTACGCCGTGTATGGCCCGCAGACCATGCTGGTGCTGACCATCGGCAACGGGGTGGTGGGCTTCACGCTGGATCGCGAAATGGGCTCGTGGGTGCTGACCCACGAAAACATCCAGGTGCCGGAAGACACCAAGGAATTCGCGATCAACATGTCGAACATGCGTCACTGGGCCGCCCCGGTCAAACGCTATGTCGACGATTGCCTGGCCGGCACTACCGGCCCCCTGGGCAAGGACTACAACATGCGCTGGATCGCCTCGATGGTGGCGGACGTGCATCGCATCCTGACCCGTGGGGGTATCTTCATGTACCCCTGGGACGCCCGCGAACCCGGCAAGGCCGGCAAGCTGCGCCTGATGTACGAGGCCAACCCCATGAGCTTCCTGGTCGAGCAGGCCGGCGGCGCCGCGATCAACGGCGCACAGCGCATCATGGACATCCAGCCCGACACGCTGCACCAGCGCGTGAGCGTCATCCTGGGTTCGAAGAACGAAGTCGAACGCGTGGGCCGTTATCACGCCGAGGCCGCGGCAGCGGCCAAGTAAGCCTCGCGCTCACGCGGTGCCCATGCAAAAGCCCAGGCCTAGGCCTGGGCTTTTTCTTGCGAAGCAAAACGTGCCGCGGCAGTTTCCGCGCCGCTTGCCGCGCTTACTTCACTTCTTCGATGGACTTCACGTCGTCCTTGTTGATCTGGACCTTCTTGCCGTCCTTGTCGTACTCGTACATGCCCGACTTCTTGTCGTAAGTGGGCGCATCCGGGGTGACGGTCGAGCTCCCGTCCCGTTGCTGAATGACCGAGGGCGACGAGCATCCGGCCAGCACCCCAACTCCGGTCACCACCAGGGCCAACGTCATGGTCTTCAGGTTCATGGGCGTGTTCTCCGAGTGTGAATGGTGGATTCACTGTATCGGATGATGGCGCGCAATAAGTGACGGGTTGTGGCCAAAGTGCGTGAGAACGTAAAAAACCCCTCGCGGCTCACACCGGCGAGGGGTTGCAACCCAATACATACGCAAGCAGCCTTTACACCTTGGCGTGGGCCTCGATGTAGCGGCGCACGGCGGCGGCATCGCAGTCCATCACTTCGACGCGTTGCGGCAGGGATTCCAGGTTGGCCAGGTTGCCCGGCGGCGTGGCCGGACGGCCCAGGGCGGCCTCGATGGTTTCCGAGAACTTGGCCGGCAAGGCGGTTTCGAGCACCAGCATCGGCACGCCGGGTTCGACGTGATCGCGGGCGACCTTGACGCCATCGGCAGTGTGCGGATCCACCAGCACGCCGGTCTGGTCGTACAACGAGCGGATCGTCGCCAGGCGGTCTTCGTGCGAGCTGGCGCCGGACACGAAACCGTAGCGTTCCTCGAACTGGGGCTTCAGCGCCGACAGGTCGAAGTGGCCATCGCGCGCCAGGTCGGACCACAGCGCCTTGACGCGGGCGGCATCGCGGCCGACCAGGTCGAAGACAAAGCGTTCGAAGTTCGACGCGCGCGAGATGTCCATCGACGGGCTGGACGTGGCGTAGGTCTGCTCGGCCGGACGCGGACGGTAGATGCCGGTGCGGAAGAATTCTTCCAGCACGTTGTTCTCGTTGGTGGCCAGCACCAGGCGGCGCACGGGCAGGCCCATGCTGCGGGCGATATGACCGGACAGGATGTTGCCGAAGTTGCCCGAGGGCACCGCAAACGAGACCTGCTGGCCCGGCTTGTCGGTGGCACGCAACCAGCCGTGGAAGTAGTACACCACCTGGGCGGCGATGCGTGCCCAGTTGATGGAATTGACGGCGCCCAGGCGGTACCTGGACTTGAACGCCAGATCGCCGGCCAGCGCCTTGACGATGTCCTGGGCTTCGTCGAACACGCCGCGCACGGCGATGTTGTGGATGTTCTCGTCTTGCAGCGAATACATCTGGGCGCGCTGGAACGCGCTCATGCGGCCGTGCGGCGACAGCATGAACACCGCCACACCGCGCTTGCCGCGCAAGGCGTATTCGGCGGCCGAGCCGGTGTCGCCCGAGGTGGCGCCCACGATGTTGAGCGTGGTGCCGCGCCGGGTCAGCACGTATTCGAACACCTGGCCCAGGAACTGCATGGCCATGTCCTTGAAGGCCAGGGTCGGCCCTTCGGACAGTCCCAGCAGCGACAGGCCGTTGTCCAGCGGACGCAGCGGGACGATGTCTTCGCTATTGAAGATCTGCGACGTATAGGCGGCGCGCGTCAGGCCGCGCAGGTCGTCGGCCGGAATGTCGGTGGCAAAGCGCGACAGGACCTCGAACGCCAGGTCGGCATACGGCAGGCCGCGCCAGGACTCGAGCGTTTCCGCCGAGATCTGGGGCAGTTGCTCCGGCACGGCCAGGCCGCCATCCGGCGCCAGCCCTTCAAGCAGGATGTCGGAGAACGGCTGGGGGACCATGCCCCCTCTGGTGGAAATGTATTTCATATCATTGACTCCACAAGGCACCCCACCCTTTCCGAGCCTGGCCGCGCGGAGCCGGCTTTGCCGGGCCGCAGTCGGCGCCCCCTTGAGGGGGAAGCGCCGCAGGCGCTTCGGGGGTGGGGATATCTCATGCCAAATGCTCCACGCGCAGGCGGGTGACCTTGGACCGCACGAACGGCAAGGCCTCGATGCGCTCGATGGCTTGATTGACGTTGCCTTCCACTGCCTCGTGCGTCAGGAAAATGATGTCCGCGCCGCCGATGTGCGAGGGCTGCTGGATCATCGACCCGATCGAGATCGAGCGGTCGGCCAGGATGCGGGCGATGTCGGCCAGCACGCCCGGCTGGTCGTCCACGCGCAGGCGCAGGTAGTAAGACGTGCTGACCTGTTCGATCGACAGGATCGGCGTGTCGGACATGGCATCCGGCTGGAAGGCCAGGTGCGGCACGCGGTTGCCCGGATCGGCCGTGTGCAGGCGGGTCACGTCGACCAGGTCGGCCACGACGGCCGAGGCGGTGGGTTCTTCGCCTGCGCCCTGGCCGTAGTACAGCGTGGGGCCGACGGCGTCGCCCTTGACCAGCACGGCGTTCATCGCGCCTTCGACATTGGCCAGCAGGCGCTCGGCCGGCACCAGCGCCGGGTGCACGCGCAGCTCGATGCCATCGGCGCGGCGCTTGGTGATGCCCAGCAGCTTGATGCGGTAGCCCAGGCGTTCGGCGTGCTCGATGTCTTCGGCGGCCAGCTGCGAGATGCCTTCGATGTAGGCACGGTCGAACTGCACCGGCACGCCAAAGGCCAGCGAGGCCAGCAGGGTCAGCTTGTGGGCCGCGTCCACGCCTTCGACGTCGAACGTGGGGTCGGCTTCGGCGTAGCCCAGGCGCTGGGCTTCGGCCAGCACGTCGGCGAACGGCAGTCCCCGCGAGCGCATTTCGGACAGGATGAAGTTGGTGGTGCCGTTGATGATGCCGGCGACCCACTGGATGCGGTTGGCGGTCAGGCCTTCGCGGATGGCCTTGATGATGGGGATGCCGCCGGCCACCGCGGCCTCGAACGCCACCATCACGCCGCGCTCGGACGCCGCGGCGAAGATCTCGTTGCCGTGCTTGGCCAGCAAGGCCTTGTTGGCCGTGACCACGTGCTTGCCGTTGGCAATGGCCTCGAGCACCAGCTCGAGCGCCAGGGTGTCGCCGCCGATCAGTTCGACGACGATGTCGATGTCGGGATCGCGCACCAGCGCGTGCACATCGGTATCGACACGCAGCGCGTCGCCGACGCGGGCGCGCGCCTTCTGCACGTCGCGCACGGCGGCGCGGGTGACTTCGATGCGACGACCCGCGCGGCGCGCGATCTCTTCCGCATTGCGCGACAGCACGGTCCACGTGCCACCGCCGACCACGCCCAGACCGAGCAGGCCCACTTTCATGGGATTCATCGCGGCGCCCTCTGCGGGCGGCCGTGGGGGGGAATTCATTTCATTTCTCCAAACTGCTCACGCAAGAAACAAGTGCGGCCAACAGGCTCGGCCCCGATCGGGATGCCGCGGATCCGGCTCAGCCGGTCCGCCAGCATGCCCCCTGGGGGGAAGCGCGCAGCGCTACGGGGGGAGCCCTATTTGAGCAGACCGTCCTTGCGGAACATATCCTTGATGCCGCGCACCGCCTGGCGGGTGCGCTGCTCGTTTTCGATAAGCGCGAAGCGTACGTATTCGTCGCCATATTCGCCAAAGCCGATCCCGGGGGACACGGCCACTTTCGCATCCGACAGGACGCGTTTGGCAAATTCCAAAGAGCCCATCGCCCTGTAGGGTTCGGGGATCTGCGCCCAGATGTACATGGACGCCTTGGGAATTTCCACATTCCAACCTGCTTCATGCAGACCGCGCGCGAGCACGTCGCGGCGGCTTTGGTACTGCGCCACGATTTCGTTCACGCAATCCTGGGGGCCATCCAGGGCGGCGATGGAAGCCACCTGGATCGGCGTGAACGTACCGTAGTCGTGATAGCTCTTGATGCGCGCCAGCGCGCCGACCAGCTCGCGGTTGCCGACCATGTAGCCGATGCGCCAGCCCGCCATGTTGTAGCTCTTGCTCATGGTGAAGAACTCGACCGCGACATCGCGCGCGCCGGGCACCTGCATGATCGAGGGGGCGACATAGCCGTCGAAGGTGATGTCGGCGTAGGCCAGGTCGTGCACCACCAGGATATCGTGTTCCTTGGCCAGCGCCACCACGCGTTCGAAGAACGACAGGTCGACGCACTGGGCCGTGGGGTTGCTGGGAAAGCCCAACACCATCATCTTGGGCTTCGGGATGGACTCGCGCACGGCGCGTTCGAGCTCTTCGAAGAAGTCCACGCCCGGCGTCATGCGCACCGAGCGGATGTTGGCGCCGGCAATGACGGCGCCATAGATATGGATGGGGTAGCTGGGGTTGGGCACCAGCACGGTGTCGCCGCGGTCCAGCGTGGCCAGCATCAGGTGGGCCAGGCCTTCCTTGGAGCCGATGGTGACGATGGCTTCGGAATCGGGGTCGAACTCGACGGCGTAGCGGCGCTGGTACCAGTCACAGATGGCCTTGCGCAGGCGCGGGATACCCTTGGACACCGAGTAGCCATGGGTGGTCGGACGCATGGTGGCTTCGACCATCTTGTCCACGATGTGCTTGGGGGTCGCGCCATCGGGATTGCCCATCGACATGTCGATGATGTCCTCGCCGCGCCGACGGGCCGCCATCTTGAGCTCGCCGGTAATGTTGAAAACGTACGGGGGCAAACGCTCAATGCGAGAGAACTTCCTCATGATGGGAATCCTTAGGGGCGAAGGGGCAAAAAACCAGGGCGCGAAGGCGCGAAGGGGAAAAGGGCTCAAAAGCCGCGCCAGCAAACGATTGCAGCGCAACAAAACCCTGTAATCTAGCGCAAGGACGCCTAGGCGGCAAATGGGGCTGAAAAGGCCCCATTTCCCGAGTGGACACACTGCAACATAACGCCCGGTTCATGCGCTATTATCGGAGGCATAAAGCCGGAGTATTTATTGAAGCTGCATACCGATCCTGCGACGGCCGCTCTGAACACCGTCACCGCCTATGGTGACGGCTATATCGAGGTCAACCAGGTACGTTTTTCCTCCTCGGTCGCTTTTGGCCCCGAAGGCGAAGTTACCCATTGGCCCGTAGAGTCGCCGGCCGACATCACCCCCACCCTCTTGCGTCAGGCGGCCGGATTGTCCGAGCCCGTCCGCGACCCGCTGGCTTTCCTGGACGAACCCGAAGCCACCCCCAGCCGCCCGGCCAATGCGCCCGAAGTGCTGCTGGTGGGCACCGGCGGCCGGCAACAGTTCCTGCGTCCCGAAGTGCTGCGTCCCCTGTTGGCGGCGGGCATCGGCGTGGAAATCATGGACACCCACGCCGCCTCTCGCACCTACAACATCCTGATGGCGGAGGGCCGACGCGTCGTCGTCGCCCTCATCCCCCCCAACGGAGATCCCCAGACATGATGCCGATCATAGGCAAACCCGCCCCGCTGTTCACCGCTGAAAGCACCATTGGCCCGATCAGCCTTGAGCAATGCCAGGGCCGCGCCGTGATTCTGTACTTTTACCCCAAGGACAACACCCCTGGCTGCACCACCGAAAGCCAGGATTTCCGCGACCTGCATGCCGACTTCCTGTCGGCCAGCGCCGTGGTGGTCGGGATCTCGCGCGATTCCCTGAAATCGCACGAGAATTTCAAGGCCAAGTACGAGCTTCCTTTCCCTCTCATCTCCGACGCCGACGAAACCGTGTGCAATCTGTACGGCGTCATCAAGCAGAAGAACATGTACGGCAAGCAGGTGCGCGGCATCGAGCGCAGCACCTTTTTGATCGATGCCTATGGCGTGCTGGTGCAGGAGTGGCGCGGGGTGAAGGTCCCGAACCACGCCAAGGAAGTCCTGCAGGCCGCAAAAAGCATCGGTTAGCCGTGCACAGGAATACCCGTCAGGCGCTATAGCCGGCCCATACTGGAGAGTGACGCATATGCCGCTTCCGAAGTTGCCTACCCGCCCCGCAGCCATCCTGACCTTCCCCTCGGGCGAAACCGCCCGGGCGCAGGCCCGCACCCCCAAGACTGCCGCTGCGCGGTCCAACACCCAGGCCGCCTTGGCCGAGGACGACGAAGACGAGCTGCTGATGCAGCCTGAACTCGACGGCATGACCGCGCCGGCCCGCAAGGCGCAGATTCCAGCGCCCGCCCGCCAGGTGCCCCCGCCGGCGCCCGCCACCCCGGCGCCGCGGGCTGAAACCCGCCCGCCCAAGACTGCCGCAGCACCGGCCAAGCGTGGCAAGGCCCGTGCCCAGAACGAGCCGCGCAAGCTGTTCGTGCTGGATACCAACGTGCTGCTGCACGACCCCAGTTCGCTGTTCCGCTTCGAAGAGCACGACATCTTCCTGCCGATGATGACGCTCGAAGAACTGGACCACCAGAAAAAGGGCATGTCGGAAGTGGCGCGCAATGCCCGCCAGGTCAGCCGGTCGCTCGACGCCCTGGTGCAGGACACGACCCAGCTGGACGAAGGGCTGGAACTGGCCAAGCTGGGCAACAAGGACGCCACCGGCCGCCTGCTGTTCCAGACCACCGCCATCCATAGCACCCTGCCCTCGGACCTGCCCATGGGCAAGGCCGACAACCAGATCCTGGGCGTGGTGCGGGCCCTGCAGGAAAAATACCCCCAGCGCGAAGTCGTCCTGGTGTCGAAAGACATCAACATGCGCCTGAAGGCCCGTGCGCTGGGCATGGCCGCCGAAGACTACTTCAACGACCATGTCCTGGAAGACTCGGACCTGATGTATTCGGGCGTGATGCAGCTGCCCGAAGACTTCTGGAACAAACACGGCAAGGACGTCGAATCCTGGCAACAGGGCGGCACCACGTTCTACCGCATCCATGGCCCGCTGTGTTCGCAGTTCGTGGTCAACCAGTTCGTCTATTTCGAAGGCCAGATGCCCCTGTATGCCCAGGTGCGCGAGGTCAGCGGCAAGATGGCGGTGCTGGCGACGCTGCGCGATTACACCCACGGCAAGAACAATGTCTGGGGCATCACGGCGCGCAACCGCGAACAGAACTTCGCGATGAACCTGCTGATGAACCCGGAATGCGACTTCGTGTCGCTGCTGGGCCAGGCAGGCACGGGCAAGACGCTGCTGGCGCTGGCCGCGGGCATCACGCAGGTGCTGGAGACCAAGCGCTACACCGAGATCATCATGACCCGCGTCACGGTGCCCGTCGGTGAAGACATCGGCTTCCTGCCCGGCACCGAGGAAGAGAAGATGCTTCCCTGGATGGGCGCCCTGGAAGACAACCTGGACGTCCTGAACATGGGTGAAGGCGAAGGCAACGGGGACTGGGGGCGCGCCGCCACCATGGACCTGATCCGTTCGCGCATCAAGGTCAAGTCCCTGAACTTCATGCGCGGCCGGACCTTCCTGAACAAGTACCTGATCATCGACGAGGCCCAGAACCTGACACCCAAGCAGATGAAGACGCTGGTGACCCGCGCCGGCCCCGGCACCAAGGTGATCTGCCTGGGCAACATCGCCCAGATCGATACGCCCTACCTGACCGAAGGCAGTTCGGGCCTGACGTTCGTGGTCGACCGCTTCAAGGGCTGGCCGCATTCGGGCCACGTCACGTTGCAGCGGGGCGAGCGTTCACGCCTGGCCGACTACGCCGGGGATGTGTTGTAGCCCCCCCGCTACACCCACTGTCGTGGGCTAGCTGCCCCAAAAGAAAAACCCCTTGAGCGATCAAGGGGTTTTTTTATGCCCGCGGCGGACGATTACTTGTCCGCGGCGTTGGTGATGGCGTTGCCGGCCCGCGACATGTCTTTACCCATGCCCGCGACGGTATTGCAACCGGCGAGCACGAAGCCGAACACGACGAAGGCGGTCAGCACGATCTTGCTGCGCATGCTGGCGCTCCTGAAGTGACGAAACGAATCCGGGCTGTACTTTAAACGATTTGGACGCGCAGTTCGCCCAGGCCTTCCACGCCGCCGGTGATGACATCGCCCTGCACCACGGCGCCCACGCCTTCCGGGGTACCCGTGAAGATGATGTCGCCCGGTTGCAGTTCAAACAGCGTCGACAGGTACGCAATGCTTTCCGGCACGTTCCAGATCATCTGGGAGATGTCGCTGGCCTGCTTGCGCTGGCCGTTCACGTCGAGCCAGATCGCGCCCTTGTCCAGGGTGCCGACCACGCTGCGCGGGTGGATCGGGCCCAGCGGGGCCGACAGGTCGAAGGCCTTGCCCACTTCCCAGGGGCGGCCCTGCTTCTTCATTTCGCCTTGCAGGTCGCGGCGGGTCATGTCCAGGCCCAGGGCGTAGCCCCAGACGCATTCGTTGGCCTCTTCGACCGGGATGTCGCGGCCGCCCTTGCCCAGCACCACGACCAGTTCCATTTCGTAGTGCAGGTTGGAGGTCTTGGGCGGGTACGGCATCTTGCCGGTTTCGCCATCGGCCACGCTCAGTACCGCGTCGGCGGGCTTGCAGAAGAAGAAGGGGTCTTCACGGCCGGTGAAGCCCATTTCCTTGGCGTGCTCGGCGTAGTTGCGGCCGACGCAGTAGACGCGGCGCACGGGAAACAGCGCGGCGCTGCCGGCTACGGGAACCGCGGTTTGCGGCTGGGGGGGCAATACGTAGTCCATGATCGATCAACCTATGACGAGTGAGGCAGCCCGGTGGCCAAAAATCATCCGCGAGTTTATCCCTTTCCGGGGGGACGGGGGTCGGCCAGCCCGGAAAGGCGGCGATTCGGCCTTGGGGCGCGGGTTTCAGGAAATTGTAGGGATTTCGCCGTCAAACACCACCAGCCGCTCGATGAAGCCGGCCATGTAGGCCTTCATTTCCTGGTGGGCGGGCGAGACCTGGTAGCGGTCGTGGGCGGCGGCATCCGCAAACGTCGCCACGACGGCATGGGTCAGGCCATCGGACCGGCTGGCCTGGTTGGGACGGAAGGCATAGCCCGCCACCCCATCGCATTCGGCCAGGATGCGGTCGCAGTAGGCCTGCACGTGGGCGTGGAAGCGCGCATCGGCGGCGCCCGACAATTGAAGCATCACGATATGCAAGAACATCAGGTTTCCTTTTTCGCAGGGAACACGGCCAGCCAGGCCCGGGACACCAGGCCCATGATGCCGTCGCGCAGCAGCAGGACGCACAGCACGAAGATCGCGCCCTGGACGATCAGCACCCAGGACCCCAGCGGTGCCAGGTAATTCTGCAACGATACGAAGGTGAAGGCGCCTGCCAGCGGGCCGAACACGGTGCCGATGCCGCCCAGCAGCGCCATCAGCACCACTTCGCCGTTGGCATGCCAGTGCACGTCGGTCAGCGATGCCACGCCGAACACCAGCACCTTCAGCCCCCCCGCCAGCCCCGCCACCGAGGCCGACAACGTGAACGCCAGCAGCTTGTAGCGTGACGTGGAATAGCCCAGCGAGCGGGCGCGCTGCTCGTTGTCGCGCACCGATCGGATGACCTCGCCGAAGGGGGAATTCAGCACCCGCAGCACGAAGGCGTAGCCCAGCGCGAAGACGGCCAGCGTGAAGTAATACATGGGCATCACGCCTTCCAGGTCGATCAGGCCGAACAGCTTGCCGCGCGGCACGCTTTGCAAGCCATCTTCGCCCCCCGTGAAGCCCGCCTGCACCGCGATGAAGTACACCAGTTGCGACAAGGCCAGCGTGATCATCGCGAAGTAGATGCCCTGGCGGCGGATGGCGATGGCGCCGAAGGCCAGCCCCAGCAGGCCGCCAGTCAGCACCCCGGCCAACAGACCCAGTTCGGGCGTGGCGCCCAGCAGCTTCATGACGATGCCGGTCGCATACGCCGCCGCGCCGAAGAAGGCCGCATGGCCGAACGACAGGAGCCCCACATAGCCCACCAGCAGATTGAAGGCGGCGGCGAACAGGGCAAAGCACAGCACCTTCATCAGGAACGTCGGGTAGACGAACCAGGGCGCGGCCAGCGCCACCACCGCCAGCACCGCCATGCACAGGCGCATGGCGCGGCGACTCAGCTGCACGGGCTGGCGGGTGGCCTCGGCGGCCAGCACGTTCTGCACCTGCAAGGGCTTGCCGAACAGGCCCGCGGGCTTGCACAGCAGCACCAGCACCATGATGATGAAAATCGCCAGGTTGGCCGCTTCCGGGTAGAACACCTTGGTCAGCCCTTCGATGATGCCCAGCCCGAAGCCGCTGATGATGGCCCCCATGATGGACCCCATGCCGCCGATCACCACCACCGCGAAGACCACTACCACCAGGTTCGACCCCATCATCGGGCTGACCTGGTAGATGGGGGCGGCGATCACCCCCGCCACCGATGCCAGCGCCACGCCCAACGCGTAGGTCAGGGTGATGAGCAGCGGCACGTTGATGCCGAACGAGCGCACGATGGTCGGGTTCTCGGTAGCCGCGCGCAGCATGGCGCCCACCCGGGTCTTTTCGATCAGCACCCACACCGCCAGGCACAGCACCAGCGACACCACCACCGCCCAGCCGCGATACCAGGGCAGGAACATGAAGCCCAGGTTGACGCCGCCCGACAGCGCCTTCGGGATGGTGTAGGGCAGGCCGGATACCCCGTAGGCCTGCCGCAGGCCGCCTTCGATCAGCAGCGCCAGGCCGAAGGTCAGCAACAGCCCGTACAAGTGGTCCATACGATAGGTGCGGGAAATCAGCACGCGTTCCACCACGATGGCGAACGCCGCCATGATGAGTGGCACCAGCACCAGCGCGGCCCAGTAGTTCACGCCCAGGTAGTTCAGCAGCATCCAGGCCAGGAACGCGCCTGCGGTGTACTGCGCGCCATGGGCGAAGTTGATGATGTTCAACAGGCCGAAAATCACCGCCAGCCCGATCGAGAGCAAGGCGTAGAAAGAGCCGTTGATCAGGCCAAGCAGGAGCTGGCCGAATAGTGCCGTGGACGGCACGCCGAATATTTCGAACACAGGATTCTCCCCCTCAGACACCCAGGCGGCGCGCGATCCGGGCAGGATCGTTGCGCGCCTCTTGCGCCGACAACTGGTCGACCACGCAGCCATGCTCCATCACGTAGTGGCGGTCGGCCACCTTGGTGGCGAAGCGGAAATTCTGCTCGACCAGCACGATGGTGAAACCGCGTTCCTTGAGCGTGCGGATGGCCAGCCCGATCTGCTGCACGATCACCGGGGCCAGGCCCTCGGTGGGTTCATCCAGGAGGATCAGTTGGGCCCCGGTGCGCAGGATGCGGGCGATCGCCAGCATCTGCTGCTCGCCGCCGGACAGGTTGCCGCCGGAACTGGCGCTGCGTTCGCGCAGGTTGGGAAACAGGGTGTAGATTTCATCGAGCGACATGCCGCCGTCGGCCAGGCGCGGCGGCAGCATCAGGTTCTCGGTCACGTTCAGGCTGCGGAACACCGCCCGTTCTTCCGGGCAATACACCACGCCCAGCCGCGGGATGCGATGCGGCGCCATGCCCACCGTTTCCTGGCCGTTCAAACGGATCGAGCCGCGGCGCTTGTCCAGGATGCCCATGACGGCACGCAGCAACGTGGTCTTGCCGGCGCCGTTGCGGCCCAGGATGGTGACGAGTTCGCCGCGCTGCACGTCGATATCCACGCCGTGCAGCACGTGCGATTCGCCATACCAGGCGTTGAGGTCTTTGATCGACAGCATCAGGCCTCCCCCTCGTCCGAGCCCATGTAGGCGGTGATGACGCGCTCGTCGCGCGAGACCGCGGCATAGTCGCCCTGCGCCAGCACCGCGCCGCGCGCGAGCACCGTGATGGTGTCGGACAGATCCGCCACCACTGACAGGTTGTGTTCGACCATCAGGATGCTGCGATTGGCCGACACGCGGCGGATCAGCGCGGCGATGCGGGCCACATCTTCCTGGCCCAGGCCCGCCATGGGTTCGTCCAGCAGCATCACTTCGGGTTCGAGCGCCAGCGTCATGGCGATTTCCAGCGCCCGCTTGCGTCCGTAGGGCAGCAAGGCGGCGGTGGTGTCCGCCAGGCCGCCCAGGCCCACGGCGTCGAGCAAGGCCAGGCCCTGGTCGTTCAGGCGGTCGACGCTGCGGCGGCTGCGCCAGAAGCGCAGGCCGTCGCCATGCTGGCGCATCAGCGCCACGCGCATGTTCTGCAGCGCGGTCAGCCCCAGGAACACGGCCGAGATCTGGAACGAGCGCACGATGCCCAGGCGCGCAATCTGCTCGGGCGCGAGCGCCGTGATGTCGCGGCCGCGGTAGTGGATCACGCCCTGGTCGGGGGTGAGGAACTTGGTCAGCAGGTTGAAGCAGGTGGTCTTGCCGGCGCCATTGGGGCCGATCAATGCATGAATGGAGCCTTCGCGCAGGGCCAGGGACACGCCGTCGACGGCATTGAAGCCGCCGAACCGCTTGACCAGCCCCTGGGCGGACAGAACCGCTTGGGTGCTCATGGTGCGTCTCCTACATGCGGGCCAACAGGCCGCCGTCGATCGCCAGCACATGGCCATTGACGAAGGACGCGCCCGGCGAGGCCAGATAGACCACGGCCGGCGCGATATCTTCCGGCGCGGCCCAGCGCCCGGTCGGCACGGCGGTCGCCAGGAACGACTGGAATTGGGGGTTGTCCTGCAAGCCTTGCGTGAAGTCGGTGCGCACGAAGCCCGGCGCCAACGCATTGCAGGTGATGCCGCTGGCGCCGTATTCCACGGCCAGCGCGCGGGTGAAGGCGGCAATGGCGCCCTTGGCGGTGGCGTAGGCGGCGATGTTGGGCATGGTGGCCTGCCCGGCGACGGACGACATCAGCACGATGCGGCCGAAGCCGCGGGCAGCCATGGCGGGCAGAACGGCCCGGGCACAGTGAAACGCGCCGTTGACGTGCACGTTCTGCAAGGCCTGCCATTCGGCCGGCGTCATCTCGACCACCGGCTTGCGGTTCTGGTTGCCGGCGTTGCTGACCAGCACGTCGATCTGCACGCCTTCGGCTTCCAGTTGCGCCACGGCCTGGGCCACGGCGGCGCCGTCGGCCACGTCGAACGCGGCGCTGCGCGCCGTGATGCCCGCCTGCGCCAGTTGCGCGCAGGCCGCATCGCAGGCGGCCTGCGACAGGTCGTTGATCACCACATGGGCCCCTGCCCGGCCCAAGCCGGCTGCGATCGCGTAGCCCAACCCGCGCGCGGCCCCCGTCACCAGCGCAGTACGCCCGGCCAGCCCGAAGGTCTGGCCCAGATAGTCCTGATTCAAGCTTGTCTCCTTGATTTATATGCACCGGATCTCTGGGTCCGGCCTGTGCCTTGGTCGCGCTGCCTGGTGCAAAACGACGTTGACATTAATCTCAATATACGCGACTATTTTTAAACACTCAATAACAAGATTCTTCGTTTATCTTCCATAACGAGTTCTGGCTAGGAGACATCATGGCCCTCGAAACCCCCGGCTGCCCGGCAGCCAATGCGCTGCCGCCCCTGGCCTCGCGCTTTCTGAAAGTCGATGAATTGCCCTGGAAACCCACCCAGGTGGAAGGCATCGACATGAAGGTGCTGATGCAGGACAAGGAATCCGGCTTGCTGACCGCCCTGTTCCGCTGGCAACCCGGCACCGAACTGCCGCTGCACGAACATGTGGAGGTCGAGCAGACGTACGTGCTGGAAGGCTCCATCGTCGATGCCGAAGGCGAAGTGCGCGCCGGCGACTACGTCTGGCGGCCGCGCGGCAACCAGCACGTGGCGCGCGCGCCGCACGGTGCGCTGGTGCTGAGCTTCTTCCTCAAACCCAATCTGTTCATCGACGCCTTCGCCGGCCAGAAGCTGGAATAGGCGCCGCACCGGCCGCACCCGCGCGACCGTCCGGCACAGGGCGGCGCGCGACAAGATATAAGCCCCCAAGGAGACAAACCATGAAGACCCGTTTCAAGCTTTGCCTGGCCGCCTGCGCGCTGGGTGCGGTTTCGCTGTCGGCCCACGCCCAGGTGTCGGACGATGTCGTGAAGATCGGCGTGCTGGGCGACCAGTCCGGCATGATGGCCGACCTGTCCGGCAAGTTCGGCGTCGAGGCCGTGAAGATGGCCGTCGAAGATTTCGGCGGCAGCGTGCTGGGCAAGCCCATCGAAGTCGTGTCCGCCGACCACCAGAACAAGGTGGACATCGGCGTGTCCATCGCGCGCCGCTGGTACGAGAACGACAAGGTCGACCTGATCCTGGACGTGCCCAATTCCGCCATCGCCCTGGCGGTGCAGGACCTGACACGCCAGATGAAGCGCGTCGTGATCTTCACCAGCGCCGGCTCGGCCGACCTGACCGGCAAGGCCTGCTCGCCCAACGGCATCCACTGGACCTACGACACCTACGCCTACGCCACGGGCGTGGCCAACGGTGTCATGGAAGACGGCGGCAAGAGCTGGTTCTTCATCACGTCCGACTACGCTTTCGGCCATTCGCTGGAACGCGACGCCATGGCGGTGGTCAAGGCCAAGGGCGGCCAGGTGGTCGGCAGCGTGCGCCATCCCATCGCCAGCGCCGACTTCTCGTCGTTCCTGCTGCAGGCCCAGGCGTCCAAGGCCCAGGTGATCGGCCTGGCCAACGGCAGCGGCGACACCATCAACAGCATCAAGCAGGCGTTCGAGTTCGGCATCATGGGCAGCAAGCAACGCGTGGCTGCTCTGTTCATGAGCATCGTCGACGTGCGCAGCGTCGGACTGGAATACGCCCAGGGCTTGAACCTGGTCGAGCCGTTCTACTGGGACCAGGACGACAAGGCGCGCCAGTGGTCCGAGCGCTATTTCAAGCGCACCGGCCGCATGCCGTCGATGGTGCAGGCCAGCAACTACAGCGCCACGATGCATTACCTGAACGCGATCAAGGCGGCCGGCACCGATGGGTCCGAAGCGGTGCTCAAGAAGATGCACGAGACGCCGATCAACGACTTCATGACCGACAACGGCCGCATCCGCGAAGATGGCCGCGTGATGCGCGACCTGTACCTGTTCCAGGTGAAAAAGCCTGCCGAATCCAAGCGCGACTGGGACTACTACAAGCTGGTGCGCAAGATTCCCGCCGAACAGGCATTCCGCCCGCTCAACCAGGGCGGCTGCTCGCTGGTGAAGTCATGACGCCAGGCGCTTTGCAACTCCTGGCCGGCAAGCGGGCCCTGATCACCGGGGGCGCCAACCCCCGGGGGATCGGGGCGGCCATCGCCGCGCAATTCCTGGCGCAGGGCGCGACGATCGCGGTGCTGGACCACGCCTACCCGGACGAGGCCGAGGCGGCCTTGGCCGGCGGGCGCGTCAATCTGCACTGCGACGTGTCGCGCGCCGCATCCTGCGAGCAGGCCGTGGCGCGGGCCGCGCAGGCGCTGGGCGGCATCGACGTGCTGGTGAACAACGCCGGCATCGTCGCCGCCACCCGCATCTGGGACCTGGCCGAAGACGAGTTCCGCCGCATGATCGACGTGAACCTGACGGGCACCTACAACGTCACCCACGCCGCCCTGCCCCGACTGCTGGAAAGCGACCGCGGGCCCGCCATCGTGAATTTGGGGTCGACCGCCGCGCTGCGCGGCGGCGGGCTGCTGGGCGGCTCGCACTATGCCGCGTCCAAAGGCGGCGTGATCAGTTTCACCAAGGCGCTGGCGCGCGAACTGGGCCCGCGCGGCGTGCGGGCCAATTGCGTGGCGCCGGGCATCATCGAAACGGACATGACGCTGGGCAAATTCGGCGAAAATTGGGAACAAGAACTCAAACAGGGCATTCCGCTGCAACGCTTCGGCTCTCCCGCCGAAGTCGCGCAGGCCATTCTGTTTCTGGCCTCGGACCTGTCCTCCTACTCAACCGGCATCGTGGTCGACGTCAACGGCGGCTTCCACATTCACTAGGCGCGTCCGCAGCAATGAGCACTCCCGATCGCATGTTGTCCATCCTCGATCTTTTCCGCGACGACACCACCGCCGCCTTCCAGGAGGACGTCATGGCGCATCTGGAGTGCTCGCGTGCCACCGCCTACCGCTATCTCAAGTCACTGACCGAAAGCGGCCTGCTCGCGCCCACCGCGGGGGGCGCCTATGTGCTGGGCTCGCGCATCATCGAGCTGGACCGCCACCTGCGCCAGCATGACCCGCTGATGCGCGCGGCGCGCGAGGTCATGCGCGCCACCGGCGACGAACTGCACGCCAACCTGATGCTGTGCAGCTATTACGGTGACAAGGTCATGTGCGTGGACCGCTACTGGACCGACCATTCGATCGAATCCAGCTATGCGCGCGGCCGTCCGTTCCCGATGTTCCGCGGCGCGACCGCCAAGCCCATCCTGGCCAACCTGCCGCCCTACCAGTTGCGCAACCTGATGCTGTGGCACGCTGCCGAAATTCGCGAGGCCGGGCTGGGCGAAGACTGGGATGCGTTTCGCGCCAACCTGAAGCGGCTGCGCGCCGCCGGCGTATGCGTGTCGCACGGCGAGGTCGACCCGGGGTTGATGGGTATCGGTTCGGCCATCTTCAGCCCTGACCAGAAGGTCGTGGGCAGCCTGGTGTTCATTGCGTCGCAGGCCCGTACGCCCCCCGACCGCCTGGCACTGCTGCAAGCGCGCATCCAGACCGCGGCGGCCGAGGTCTCGCAGAATCTGGTGGGCCCGCAAAACAACGGCGCGGCGGCGATCGGCATCATGCCGTCGCGGCCGCGCCGCCTGAAGACGCCGGCCGGGGCAAGCCCGGCACGGCGCAAAGCCTGAGTATCAGGCCTTGTTGTAGCGTTCTGCGCTCTTGACGATTTCCTCGTGGGCGGCGTCGACGCCCTTCCAGCCCTTGACCTTGACCCACTTGCCCTTTTCCAGGTCTTTGTAGTGCTCGAAGAAGTGCTGGATACGGGCCACGTCTTCGGTCGGCAGGTCTTCGTACGACTTGATGTTGCGGTACGGGGGGTACAGCTTTTCGATCGGCACGGCCAGCAGCTTGGCGTCACCGCCCGACTCGTCGTCCATTTCCAGCACGCCGATGGCGCGGCAGCGCACCACGGCGCCGATCTGGATCGGGAACGGCGTCAGCACCAGCACGTCGGCGGGGTCGCCGTCTTCGGACAGGGTCTGGGGGATGTAGCCGTAGTTGCACGGGTAGTGCATGGCGGTCAGCATGAAGCGGTCAACGAAAATCGCGCCCGTGTCCTTGTCGACCTCGTACTTCACCGGGTCGGCGTTCATGGGGATTTCGATGATGACGTTGAAGTCTTCCGGCAGCTTCTTGCCGGGGGACACGCGATCAAGACTCATGATTAAACCTTGTTGGTCTGAACTGAAAAGGGATCAAAGCGAACCGTCGTCCTTGAACGGCGGCTTGGTGGTCGGCACCGGCGCGGCAGGCGCGGCGGGCTTGGGCACCGCCGGCGCCGCGGGCGGCACTGGCGAGTAGCTGGGTACGGGGCTGTCGAAAGCCGCGGCCGGGATCGGCGCGCTGTCGAAATACTCGTCGAAGTCGGACGTGCCGCCCGCCACCGGCGCATCTTCCGGTGCCAGCGCACGGGCCTGCTGTTCCTTGCTGGCGCGCGCGTCCGGGTCCAGCACGTAGTCCGAGGCGGAGGCGGCCACCGCGGGCGGCAGCGACGGGTAGTCGCCGCCGATGTCGGCGTCGGCATCCGACAGGCCCACCGCGTAACCGCCTTCGGCGTCGACGCGGTAAGGGTCCGAACCGATGTCGGCGGCCGGCAGCGACGCGTCGGCGGCGAGCACCGGCAGCGCCATGCTGGCGGCCGTGGCCAGGCGCCAGTGGCGCACGGCGTCGGTCGGGCGATCCAGGCGGTCGTACAGGCTGCCCAGCAGCGCGTGGGTCTGGGCATCGCTGCGGCGCGACAGGCTGCGCAACAGGTAGCGTTCGGCCTGGCCCCACAGCTGGCCGTTCAGGCACAGCATGCCCAGGGCGGTCAGCAGGTCGGGATCGGTCGGGCGTTGCTGCAGCCAGGTTTCGGCCTTGGCCAGCCGCCGCGAAACCTGTTCGGCATCGCAGCGGGCGTAAGCGGCTACCAGCGCGGGGTTGAACTTCACGGCGATGGCCGCTTCGAGCACCTTGGCGGCCTCGTTGGCCTCGCCCGCCGCCTCGAAAGCCGAGGCGCCGGCCAGCGCGATTTCGGGCAGCAGCCGCTCTTCGGCCTTCAGGTCCTTCCAGATGGCGCGCCAGGCGTCGCTGGCGGCTCCGGCGCGCAGGCGCGCAGCGCCGGCAGCGTCGATCAGGTGGTCGCCTTCGGTACGGGCCAGGGCATTGCGGCGCAAGAGGCCGCGGGCCAGCGTGAAGACCTGTTCATCGTGGCCCAGGGCCGTATGCGCGCGCAGCAGCAGGCGCATCGTATGCAGGTGGCGGGCGCCGCCATCGGCCAGCGGCGACAGCACGGCCAGCGCGCGCTCGGCGCGCCCCTGGTCCAGCAGCATGTCGGCCGACACGGTGGCGGTGGCTTCCACCAGGCCGGGGTCGGTGCCGGCTTGTTCCTGGGCGTTGGCCAGCAGGCGGTCGCGGCGGTCGAATTCGCCCAGGCCATGCGCGGCACGGGCAGCCGACAAGGCGGCCAGCACGCGGCGGGTCTGCACCTTGGTCTGCTCGAGCAGCTTGGTCAGGTCTTTTTCGGCGTGCGAGTAGCGGCCTTCGAGCAGGCCGATCCAGCCGCGCTCGAGCAGTTCGTGGTCGCGTGCCTGGGCGCGCTTGCCGCGCCACGCACGCACGCGGTCGGGAATGGCCAGCAGCCAGGCCAGCAGCCGCAAGCCTACGTAAAGCACCACGAACGCCGCCACGATCAACAGCACGGCCAGCGTGAGCGACATGGAAATGCGCCAGGGCCAGACCAGCAGCAACACGTTGCCGGAATGGGACCGCAGCACCACCGCCAGGGCGACGGCGATGACGGCAAGCAGCAGAGTCCAGAACCAGGTACGCATGGGCTTAGTCCTGGTCGCTGTTCTTGAAGCCGGCGGCGCGCAACGCGGCGATGGCGTTCAGGCTATCCGAGACATCGGGCATGCGTACCGCGATGTCGGTCTGCGCCAGTTCGCGGGCCAGCGTCTGCGCGGCGACCGTGTCGGGGGAGCGATTGTCGAAGTACTTGGCCAGCGTGGTGCCGACGTTGTCGAGCTCGCTCTTCCAGACGGCGGGCTGGCGCATCAGCATGGACAGTTGCACGGTGAGCAGGCGCTGGCGCAACGTGGCGCGCACCTGGTCGGCCTGTTCGGGCGACAGCAGCAGCGCGGCGGGTTCGTCGACACGCTGGATGGTGATGAGGCCACCCAGTTCGTGGGCCAGCGCGGAACCGGCGCGGCCGGGCCACGAGGCCACTTCGGCGCGCCAGCGCTGCCACCAGGGCGCGTCGGCCGGCAGGTCGGCCTGCGGATCGATGGTCGGGGCCGGGGCGGCGGGACGGGCTTCGCTGGCCGGGGCGATGCCGGGGGCGGCAGCATCCGGCACCAGCAGGGGCGCCTTGCTGACCAGCGCCGACAGGCGCTCGATGCGGGCCGATTGCGCCGGGATGTCGACGGTGGAAACGGCCCGCAGGCGGTCCAGGTCGCCGTTGATGGCCTGCTGCAGGCTGGAGAAACGCGGACGGTCGGCACGCGCCAGGCGCGATTGCGCGGTTTCCAGCGCGACGATGGCATTGGACACATTGCCCGCCAGGCGCAGTTGCTGGCTGCCGATAGTGAGAAGGCGTTCGACGTCGTTGGCCAGCAGCTCGTCGCTGGCGCTGTCGTTGAAGTTCTGCCAGGCCTGTTGCAGGGCGTTGTACTGGCTTTGGGTTTCGCGGACGGTGTCTTCAAGATCGCCCAGGCGGCCGGCCTGGGCTTGGGCCAGCGCCAGCGCTTCGCGGGTGTCCTTGCGGGCCTGCGCGAGATCGGTGGTGAGCGTGTCCAGGCGCGTGGCGACCTCGCGTCCGGCGGCGACGAACTGGGTGCGCTGCTTCCACAGGGCAAAGCCCAGGCCGACGGCCAGGAGGATGACGAGGATGAGCGCGGTGACCAGCGGGCCACTGCCGCGCTTGGCCGGACGGGCCTTGACGGAATCGGCCGGGGCCGATGCGGGCGCGCTGGCGCCCGGGGCGGCCGGGTGAACGGCCGGATCGGTAGCGGGAGTCTTGTCTGTCATGACGCGATTGTATTCGGTGTCCGTCCGATGCAACGAATCAAGCAGCAACAAAAGCCTGGAAAATCGACTCGTCGTTGGGCAAGCAGATTTTTACCATTGCCTGCGTAGCCCTGCCAGGCGCGGGCTGCGGCACGCGGCGGGCCAGCGAGGGGTGGGTCAGCACGAAGCCGCAGTCGGCCCACCACGGGGCCAATCCGGCCGCCTGCAGGGCGTCGCGCACGGCATCGGCGCCCTCGCCGCTGGTGATGAGCCAGCAGGGCGTCACACCGTCTGCGGCCCAGCGTTGCAGGGTGGCCAACTGGTTCGCGTCCCAGTGCGCCGGACAGCGCTGGTAGGCCGCATGACGTGTCACGGCAACGCCATGCGCCTGCAACTGATCGCCCAGCCAGTCCCTGCCCTGGGTGCCGCGCACCAGCAGCACGCGCCGCGGCAGCTGCGGCAGGCCGCAAAGTACGTCCCAGAGGGCCTCGGAATCATGGCTGGCGGCCTGCTCGCCGGGATGCAGGACTGTTGTATTCGCGCCAAAACCGGGCAGTTCGAACAGCGCGGCCGCGCTGGCGGGGCCCACCGTCGCTGCGGCGACGTGCGCCGGCCAGGCTACCGCGCCGTCGGCCTGGCGCAACTGGTCCAGGTACTGCCGCGCCGCGTTGCCGCTGACGAACACGACCATGTCGTAGTCGGCCGGCCGGGGCAGGCTGGCGACGGGCGCGGGCAAGGGATGGATTTCCAGCGCGGGCAGAATGAAAGCGGTCCAGCCGGCGGCTTGCAGCCGGCCGGCCAGGGCCTCGTTGCGGCCGGCAGGCCGCGTCAGGACGGCCACGCGCAGCGCTTGAGCGGCGGCGGCCTTGTCCATCAGTCGGGTTCGGCGTCGTGCAGCAGCTCGTCGAGAATGGCCTGTGCGCCGGCATCGAACAGCTCGGCGGCGACCGCCTCGCCAATCGCCTGCGCCTGGGCCAACGGGCCGGTGCGTTCAGCGCGCAGCATGCGCGTGCCATCGGGCGATGCCACCAGGCCGCGCAAGGTCAGGCTGTCGCCCGAGATTTCGGCGTAGGCCGCCAGCGGCACCTGACAGGAACCGCCCAGGCGCCGCGACACGGCGCGTTCGGCCAGCGAGCACAGCGTGGCCTGCTCGTCGTTGAGCGGAGCCAGCCAGGTACGCAGGTCGTCGCGATCATCGCGGATCTCGATGGTCAGCGCGCCCTGCCCGGCTGCGGGCAGGCAATCGGCCGGATCGAGCAGGCAGCGGATGCGGTCGGTGAGGCTCAGCCGGTTCAGGCCGGCCGCGGCCAGCACGATGGCGTCGTATTCGCCGCGGTCGAGCTTGCCCAGGCGCGTGTCGAGGTTGCCCCGCAGCGGCTTGACCACCAGTTGCGGATAGCGCGCACGGATCTGGGATTCGCGGCGCAGGCTGGACGTACCCACCACCGCACCGGCCGGCAGGTCGGCCAGCCGGGCGTAGCGGTTGGAGACGAAGGCATCGCGCGGGTCCGCGCGATCGAGCACGGCGCACAGTTCGAACGGCGCCAGCAGATCGACCGGCATGTCTTTCAGACAGTGCACGGCCAGATCGGCACGGCCGTCGAGCAACGCGTTTTCGAGTTCCTTGACGAACAGACCCTTGCCGCCCACCTTGGACAGGGTGCGGTCGAGGATCTGGTCGCCTCGGGTCGTCAGGGTAAGAAGTTCAACCGCGCACGCCGGGTACAGCGTGCGCAGCCGATCGCGCACATGCTCGGCTTGCCACAGGGCAAGCCGGCTGGCGCGGGTCGCAATGACCAGGCGTTGTGGCAGTGACACGAGGCGTCATCAAACGAAGTTGGAGACGATGACCGTCGCGACTACCCCGAGGATGGCCAGCACGAACAGGCCCTGCAACAGGCTCAGGCCCGATTCGGATTGCTGGGGATCGACGGATCTACGCAGACTCATGTGCTGATTCCTTGGAAGCGGTTTTGCGGCTTGCCAGCCACCGTCCAAGGACAACAACGAGCAAGGCGCCGATAATTTCAGCAGCGATTTTAACCGCAGTGGGCTGAACGCCGAATTGACGTTCGACAACCACGTCGGTAATAAGCATGCCGCCTGCGATCCAGCCCAGCAGCGCCGCGCCAAACGTAACAACCAGCGGATACTTGTCGATCAGCTTCAGGACCAGCGTGCTGCCCCAGATGATGATGGGCACACTGACGACCAGGCCGAAGATCACCAGGCCGATCTGGTGGTCGGCGTGGGCGTTCTGGGCGGCGCCGGCGATGGCGATGACGTTGTCCAGGCTCATCACGAAGTCAGCGATGATGATGGTCTTGATGGCGGAAATGATGGATGTCCCGCCCTTGACGTTACCGTGCGCGTCGTCCTCGGGGATCAGCAGCTTGACGCCGATCCACACCAGCAAGAGGCCGCCCACGACTTTCAGGAACGGAATCGACAGCAGGGTCAGTGCGAAGGCGATCAGCACGACGCGCAGGATGATGGCGCCGGCGGTGCCCCACAGGATGCCCTGCATGCGTTGCTTGGGCTCCAGGTTGCGGCAGGCCAGCGCGATGACCACCGCGTTGTCGCCGCCGAGCAGGATGTCGATAAGGATGATCTGGAATACCGCTGCCCAACTCAGCGTCTGGAAAAACTCAAGCAATTTGAACCCCCGAAGGCATTTATCAAAAGAAAAGCCGGCCCCGTGCCGGCCGACCCGCCGCGTTGTGCACGCGACGGGCCAATTCAAAACAACTTATTATTGTAGTTCAGCTTTCAGTCAGCTTTCTGGCGAATCAGCAAAACTTTACCGATCGCCAGGACCAGCACCGCACCCAGCGCGCCAGTCATGAGCGCGAAACTGTGCTGGGTCATGCCCAATGCCGCATCGATGCGCGCCACCGGCTCTTGCAGGGCCGGATCACCCACCAGCAGTTCGCCGGCAATGAAGCCCAACAGCGCCGCGCCCACCCAGACGATGAGCGGGAAGCGTTCGATGACCTTGAGCAACAGCGTGCTGCCGAAAATCACCAGCGGAATACTGATCGCCAGACCCAGCACCAGCAGGGTCGTATCGCCCATTGCGGCGGCGGCCACCGCCACCACGTTGTCCAGGCTCATGACCAGGTCGGCAATCATGATAGTGCGGATTGCGGTCAGCAGGTTGCCGTGGGTCTTGCCATCGCCATCGTCTTCGCCTTCGGGCAGCAGCAGCGTCACGCCGATGTACACCAGCAGCAGCGCGCCGATGAGCTTGAGCCACGGCAGCATCAGCAGCTTGGCGGCGACCAGCGTCAGTACGATACGCATGATGATCGCGGCGGCCGAGCCGATCACGATCGCTTTCTTTTGCTGCGCCGGGGGCAGTGAACGCGCGGCCAGCGCAATGACCACGGCGTTGTCGCCCGACAGCAGAATGTTGACCCAAATGATCTGGAGCAACGCTAACCAGAATGCCGCTGAACTGAGTTCCATACCTCTCTTTCCTAGGACGTGATCCCCCTAGGACAAACCAAATGAATGGGTGAAAAAGACAAAAAACGTACTGACCGTCTTGGTGCGAGCCCGACGGCATTCTTGCTGGGTACGTGCGGAATTTCTTTCATTATAGTTTCGTTCAGCTTTCCGTATGTTTCACCGGCCGCATCATGGACACGGGGTTTCCCTAGGAAAAGATGCCGGACGAACGAAAAAAGGCCCGCCGAAGCGGGCCTTTTGCCATGCATGCGACCTTACAGCACCGACTTGAGCAGCTTGCCCATTTCGGAGGGGTTGCGGGTCGTGCGGATACCGCAAGCTTCCATGACTTCCAGCTTGGCGTCGGCCGTGTCGGCGCCGCCGGAGATCAGGGCGCCAGCGTGGCCCATGCGCTTTCCGGGAGGAGCGGTGACACCGGCGATGAAGCCAACGACCGGCTTCTTCATGTTGTCCTTGGCCCACTCGGCGGCGTTGACTTCGTCCGGACCGCCGATTTCGCCAATCATGATGACGGCGTCGGTGTCGGGATCGTCATTGAACATCTTCAGGACGTCGACGTGCTTCAGGCCGTTGATGGGGTCGCCACCGATGCCGACGGCGCTGGATTGACCCAGGCCCAGCTCGGTGACTTGCGCCACGGCTTCGTACGTCAGGGTGCCCGAGCGGCTGACGATGCCGATGCGGCCCTTGCGGTGGATGTGACCGGGCATGATGCCGATCTTGATTTCGTCGGGGGTGATCAGGCCGGGGCAGTTCGGGCCCAGCAGCAGCGTCTTGCTGCCCTTGGCCTTCATGCGGTTCTTGACTTCCAGCATGTCACGGACGGGGATGCCTTCGGTGATGCAGATCACCAGATCCAGTTCGGCCTCGACGGCTTCCCAGATGGCAGCGGCGGCGCCGGCCGGCGGCACGTAGATGACGGACACGGTCGCGCCAGTGTCGGCCTTGGCGTCTTTCACCGAAGCGAAAATCGGCACGCCTTCGAAGTCTTCACCCGCCTTCTTGGGGTTCACGCCGGCCACGAAAGCGGCCTTGCCA
Source organism: Achromobacter sp. 1014246743 (assembly GCF_059760725.1). Taxonomy (NCBI): domain Bacteria; kingdom Pseudomonadati; phylum Pseudomonadota; class Betaproteobacteria; order Burkholderiales; family Alcaligenaceae; genus Achromobacter; species Achromobacter sp. 1014246743. The sequence goes on along the minus strand of NZ_JCBANA010000017.1, from coordinate 60,515 downwards.
TTGGCGTACTCACGGCACATACGGGTGTGGAACTGGCCCGTCTTGCCCGTGATGCCCTGGGTGATGACTTTGGTGTCCTTGTTGATCAGAATCGACATTTGTGAATCCTTGGATTTTCTTTGTACCGCCGGGCCGTCCCAAGGTGGAAAGCGCCCCCTGGGGGGGCAGCAAGCCACGAAGTAGCGCGGCGTGGGGGCATATTTACTTGACGGCGGCTACGACGCGGGTTGCGGCTTCGGCCATCGTGTCGGCGCTGATGATCGGCAGACCGGAGTCGGCCAGCATCTTCTTGCCGAGTTCTTCGTTGGTGCCCTTCATGCGCACGACCAGCGGCACGTTCAGGTTGACGGCCTTGCAAGCCGCGATCACGCCTTCGGCGATGACGTCGCAGCGCATGATGCCGCCGAAGATGTTGACCAGGATGGCCTTCACGCTCTTGTTCTTGAGCATGATCTTGAAGGCTTCCGTGACCTTCTCGGCCGTGGCGCCGCCGCCGACGTCCAGGAAGTTGGCCGGCTCGCCGCCGAACAGCTTGATGGTGTCCATGGTGGCCATGGCCAGACCGGCGCCGTTCACCAGGCAGCCGATGTTGCCGTCGAGCTGGATGTAGGCCAGGTCGAACTTGCTGGCTTCGATTTCAGCGGGATCTTCTTCGTCCAGGTCGCGGTAGGCGACGATTTCCGGGTGGCGGAACAGGGCGTTGGAGTCGAAGTTGAACTTGGCGTCCAGGGCGATGATGTTGCCCTTGCTGTCGCGGTTCAGCGGGTTGATTTCAACCAGCGAGGCGTCGGTGTCCATGTAGCACTTGTAGAGCTTCTGGAACACGTCGACGGCCTGGGCGGTCGAGTCGGCGGGCAGGCCGATCGCGTTGGCGATCTTGGTGGCTTGCTCGGCGGACAGGCCGGTCAGCGGGTCGATGTATTCGGTGATGATCTTTTCGGGGGTGGAGTGAGCCACTTCCTCGATGTCCATGCCGCCTTCGCTGGAGGCGATGAAGGCGACCTTCTGCGTGGCGCGGTCAGTGACCAGCGACACGTAGTATTCCTTCTGGATGTCGGCGCCGTCTTCGATGTACAGGCGACGGACCTTCTGGCCTTCCGGGCCGGTCTGGTGCGTGATCAGCTGCATGCCCAGGATTTCCGAGGCCAGCTTGCGCACGTCGTCCAGCGAGCGCGCCAGCTTGACGCCGCCGCCCTTGCCGCGGCCGCCCGCGTGAATCTGTGCCTTGACGACCCAAACCGGTCCACCCAGCTTTTCAGCGGCAGCCACGGCCTCGTCGACGGAAAGTGCGGGGATCCCGCGCGGCACGGGGACGCCAAATTGCTTCAGCAGTTCCTTGCCTTGATACTCGTGGATTTTCATGTGTTACCTGTCAGGACGTATGAGAAAGAGAAGGTGAATCGGAGGTCGAATCGGCCGATGCCTCAGCGCTACCCCCGGTGTACCACTTGGGATAGTGCTCAGCCACCACCGGGCCGCCGGTGCTCAGGGCATGGCAGCCGTCCAGTTGGAATGGACGCCGGTTCGGGTTGCTTTCCTGCCGCCGGCGGTTGGCCATGGTCTGGACCGCCGCGGTGGGAAGCACCTGCGACAGCTCGGTCATGTGCGTACAGCCTTCGACATGGCCGAACCGTTCCTTGACCTGGCGGCGGAACCCCTTGAGCAGGTTCATGCCGATCAGGTCTTGGTAGGCAGGTTCGATGGCCATGCAATGCTCGCCATAGGGCGCGGCATCATAGACGGCCTGCGCGGCGACGATGGTGAAATCGCCGTCGATGGTGATGCGCAGGTGCATATGGTGGATGGGTTGCCCCGCCTTGAACATTTCGCCGTCGCGCTTGGGAAAATCGTACGCCTTGACGTCGATGAGCTCGGCTTCCAGGTCCCAGTTGCCGTCATCGCGCGCATACGACTGCACACGTATCGAACGCGTGTGCAGCGGCTGGCGAGGACAATCCGGCGGTGGCAAGGGCATGCTTGGGGCCTGCGGGGCGAAAAGGGCCGGGCAAGGAATGGTGCGCGGCAACAAAACCTTCAAAGTATAGCGCAGCCCGCCCTGCCCCAACCGTCTTGATGCGCGCCGCACGCCCCGGGTACCGGCCCCGCGGCCGCCAGGCGCATCAGCGCCGCGTCCACGGGGTGGCCGGACTGCCCATCCAGGCCTGGCCGGCCGGGATGCTCTCGCCCTTGAGCACCAACGTCAGCGGCCCCAGGCGGGCGCCGTCCTCGACCCGGGTGTCGTACAGGATCGTGGTGCGCGGGCCGACATTGACGCCGTGGCCGATGCGAACCGGCCCGATTTTCATGACCCGGTCTTCGAACAGGTGGGTCTGCGGGCCCGACCAGGCGTGCAGCACGGCATCGTCCCCAATAAATACGCAGTCGTACTCGGTGACGTCGGTGGTGTCCATGAACACCCGCTTGCCGATCTTGGCGCCCATGCAGCGCAGCGCCAGCGGCAGCCAGGGCGTGGCCCGCAGGAAATTGAAGAAATTGGGCACGGCGATGGATTCATACAGGCTGGTGACGGCTTCGCTCTTCCAGACGAACGGCGTCCACATCGGCTCGGCGCGCGGCCGGTAGCGGCCGATCAGCAGCCATTTCAGCAGGACCAGGAACAAGAAGGTGCCCACTCCGTACAGCACGCCGGCCAGCATCAGCTCGTCGAAGGCAGCCAGGAAGCCGTCGCGCACGGCGATGGGGATGACCTTCATGACCGTCAGATAGCCCACGGCGATGACCACCGCCAGCGGCAGGATCATGCGCATGCCCTCGACCGCGCCACGCGCCACCTTGCGGCCCAGGCTGGGACGGAAGGTCAGGTGCTCGGGAAAGCCGGCCGTCTGCTCGCGCGCCGGCAGCGCCAGCGGCGGATTGCCCAGCCAGGTCTGGCCGCTGGCCATGCGGGCGTTGGCGGGGGCGCGGCTCTGCACGCCGATCAGCACGTCGTCCGGCAGCACCGAGCCGTCGGGCACGTAGGCGCCGTTGCCGACGAAGCTGCGGTTGCCGATGACGGTGGGCCGCATGGTCATCCAGCCACGGTCGATTTCCTCGTCGCCCAGCATCACGCCGTCGGCGATGAAGCTGTCGCGGCCCAGGGTCAGCATGTCGGGCACGATGCCCATCGCCGTGGAAATCTCGGTGCCCCGCCCAACCTTGGCGCCCAGCAGCCGGTACCAGGTGCCGGCGTAGATGGAGGCATACAGACCGTGCAGCACGCTCAGGCTGGATTCCTGGATCTGGTTGGTCAGCCAGCGCCGCAGGTAGATCTGGCCGTAGACGGGCCAACGCCCGCCCGTCAGGCGCGGCAGCAACGCCCAGCGCAGCATGGCCGAGACCAGCACGGTCAGGAACAGCAGCAAGGCGCTGGCGGGCAAGGCCAGCAGCAGGTAGGCCAGGAACGCGTTGGGCCACCACACACGCGAGCCCATCAGGTCGAGCCAGCGCGCGTCGATCCAGTCGATCAAGACGAAGCTGGGGAACACCGGCATGAAGAACAGCGCGGCGATCAGCGTGCCGCCGCCGGCATAGGCCAGCACGTCCAGCCGGGCCCAACGGCCTTCGCGCACCGGACGCGGCGGCAGTTCGGGGGCACGGGCCTGCGGGTCGTGGCGGGCTGGCGCACCGGTCCAGATCTGGCCGGCGGGAATGCACGAACCGGCCGGCAGGGACGACAGGCCTTCCAGGCGGGCGCCCTCTTGCATCGTGACATTGCCTTGCACCACTGCGTACGAGCCGACGTAGGCGTTGTCGGCCAGCAGGATGGGAGCCACTTCCCAGTGCGCCCCGCGCACCTCGAAGTTTTCCAGGTTGACCGCCGCGCCGATGCTGGCGCCGTCGCCCACGGTCAGCAAGTCTGGCGCACGCACGGAAATGCGGCTGATGGCGGTATCGCGGCCAATGCGCGCGCCCAGCGCCCGCAGGTACCACGCCTGCAGCGGCGAGCCGGCCAGCAGATGCGCGGGCGGGATGTCCAGCACGCGATCGACCAGCCACCAGCGGTAGAAGGTCCAGCCGTACAGCGGATAGCGGCCCGGCTTGAGCCGGCCCAGGATGCCCCACTTGCACACCACCGCCACGACGAAACTGAGCAGGTTGCACGCCAGGTAGCTGGCGATCGACAGCGCCACGGCGCGCCAGACCGAATCGCCTTCGTCGCCGGTGAAGTAGTGGTAGGTAAAGAACGGCGTCAGCCAGATCAGCATGCGCACGCCGATCAACAGCGGCAGCACGGCCAGTTGCGCCAGGCCGCAGATCCAGCGGCGCCATTCAGGCGCGCGCGCCAGCGTGGCGCTGTCGCCGGCCGCGGCGGCATCGGTCGGCACCACCGCCGCTTCGTCCGCCAGCGTGTCCAAGCGGGCCGCCAGCGCCCCCAGCACCGAATGCTGGTAGAGCTCGTGCATGGTCAGCGCGGAAAACTGCGGATGCTTGCGCAGCGACGACACCAGCCGCGCCGCCAGCAGCGAATGGCCGCCCAGGTCGCGGAAGAAGTCGCAGGCCAGACGCAACGGCTGGCCCGGAAACAGCGGTCGCAAGGCCTCGAACAGCGCCTGCTCGCCGGCCGAAACCGGCGTGTCGTCTTCGCCGCTGGGCTCGGCTGCGGTGGCCAGTTCGCGCGCCTTGAGCGCCTTGCGGTCGATCTTGCCCGAGGTCAACCGCGGCACTTCGGCCACCAGCTCGAAACGAGCGGGAATCATGTAGGCCGGCAGCTCGGCGGCCAGCGCCGCCCGCAGCGCATGGGGATCGAGCCGGGCGTCGCCCTCCGGCGTCAGGAAGGCCACCAGCTGATCGATGCCGGCCAGGTCGCGCAGCACGACGGCGGCGGCGCCCACGCCTGCCTGGCGGTACAGCGCGGCCTCGATCTCGCCCAGCTCGACCCGAAAGCCTCGCACCTTGACCTGGTCGTCGCTGCGGCCCAGGCATTGGATCTGGCCGTTCTCGTCGATGCGGGCCAGGTCGCCGCTGCGGTACATGCGGGTGTCGTGCTCGCCCGTGGGGCGCGGATTGGCCAGGAATTTCTCGGCCGTCAGTTCGGGGCGCCCCAGATAGCCGCCGGCCACGCCGGGGCCGGTGATACAGAGTTCGCCGGTCTGCCCTTGCGGCAGCACCGCCCCGTCTTCGCCACGAATCAGCATGCCGTAGTTGGGCAGCGGCGTGCCGATGGTGACCGGCTGGCCGGGCAGCAGCTCGGCCAGGCTGGCCGACACGGTGGTTTCGGTGGGACCGTAGGTATTGAACAGGCGCCGGCCAGGCGTAGCCCAGCGCTGCACCAGGAATTCCGGGCACATCTCGCCGCCCAGGTTGACGATGCGCAGGCCCGGCACGTCGCGGCCGAACAGGGCCAGCAACGTCGGCACCGCGTGCAGCACCGTCACGCCTTCGCGTACCAGGGCCTCGGGCAAGGCCTCGGGGTCGGTGGTCAGCATCTTGGGCGCCACCCAGAGGGTGGCGCCGACCAGGTAGCTGATCCAGATTTCCTCGAACGACATGTCGAAGGCGACCGAAAAGCCCTGGTAGACCTTGTCGCCCAGGCGCACGCCCAGCACCGCGTTTTCGCTGCGCAGGAAGTGGCAGATGCTGGCCTGGGTGATGGGCACGCCCTTGGGCTTGCCGGTGGACCCCGAGGTGTAGATGACGTAGGCCGGATGCTCGGGCAGCAGCCCTTCGCGCCGGCGCAGCGGCACATCGACCGCTACCGACAACTGCCAGGGGGTCCAGGTGATCATGCCGTCCAGGCGCACGTCGCCGCCGGCGATCAGGCCGCGCGATCCTGCGTCCTGCAGGCAGACCAGCATGCGGTCGGCAGGGGTATCGGATTCGAACGGCAGCCAGGCAGCGCCCGCCTTGGCGATGGCCGCCTGCATCACCAGCAGCTCATCGCCGCGCGGCAGGCACAGGCCGACGATGTCGCCGGGCCGTACCCCCGCCTCGATCAGGTGGTGCGCGGCCAGGTCGGCGCGACGCCCCAGCGCCTCGTAAGTCAGTGATTGATCCAGCCATTGGATGGCGATGGCGGCGGGATGCCGCAGGATCGTGGCTTCCAGAATATCGGGCAACGTTTCCGCGGCAAGCAGATCCGGCCGATAAGGGCCTTGGAGAATCATAGGTACGGCAACAATCCGGTGAGTAGGATTTTTGCTTATTGACCCACAAGGCGCGGTTTCGTTCAAGCGGCGGCCAAAAAAAACCCCCTGGATTGTGCGAGAAGTGCACAAACCAGGGGGTGCCGGGCTGCCGGGCCCGGTAGTCCGCGCGTGGGCCTTGCCGGCAAGCCCGACCGCCGCCCGACCGATGGCGCGCGTCTCAGGCGGCGTTACGAAGCCGCGTGATCAAGCGGCACTGCGCAGCGTGCGCGCGGCTTGCACCATGCCGATCAGGGCGGCTTCAGTTTCCGGCCAGGCGCGCGTCTTCAGGCCGCAGTCCGGGTTGACCCACAGGCGTTCCCTGGGCAGGCGGGCTGCAGCCTTTTCCATCAGGCCGACCATCCAGTCCACCTCCGGCACGTTGGGCGAATGGATGTCGTAGACCCCGGGGCCGATATCGTTCGGATAGCGGAAGTCTTCGAACGCCTTGAGCAGTTCCATGTTGGAGCGCGACGTTTCGATCGTAATCACGTCGGCGTCCATGGCCGCGATGGACTCGATGATGTCGTTGAACTCCGAATAGCACATGTGGGTGTGGATCTGCGTTTCGTCGCGGACGCCGGCGGTCGACAGGCGGAAGCAATCCACCGCCCAGTCCAGGTACGCCTGCCAGTCGGCGCGGCGCAGCGGCAGGCCTTCGCGGATGGCCGGCTCGTCGATCTGGATGACGCTGATGCCGGCAGCTTCCAGGTCCACCACTTCGTCGCGCAGCGCCAGCGCCAGTTGGCGGCAGGTCTGTTCGCGCGGCTGGTCGTCACGCACGAACGACCACTGCAAGATGGTGACCGGCCCGGTCAGCATGCCCTTGACCGGCTTGTCGGTCAGCGACTGCGCATACGACGACCAGCCCACCGTCATCGGCGCGGGACGGGCGACGTCGCCGAAGATGATCGGCGGCTTGACGCAACGCGAACCGTAGCTCTGCACCCAGCCGTTCTTGGTGAAGGCAAAGCCGGCCAGCAGCTCGCCGAAGTACTCCACCATGTCGTTGCGCTCAGGTTCGCCGTGCACCAGCACATCCAGGCCGACCTTTTCCTGGAAGCGGATCACCTCTTCGATTTCCTTGCGGATGGCGGTCTCGTAGGCGGAATCCGTCAGCGCGCCCGACTTCCAGTCGCGGCGCAGCGCGCGGATTTCGGCGGTTTGCGGGAACGAACCGATGGTCGTGGTCGGGTAGGCGGGCAGGCCCAGTTCTTCCTGCTGGCGGGCAATGCGGCCGGCAAACGGGGCGCGGTCCCGCGACACGCTGGCCGAGGCGGCCATGCGCTGCGCCACCACCGGGTTGTGGATGCGGGCCGACGAACGGCGCGCGGCCAGGGCGGCGCGCTGCTTGGCCAGGCCGTCCTGCACCGACGGTTCCGTGGCGCTGTCCAGGGCGCGGCCCAACAGGCTCAGTTCTTCCAGCTTTTGCGCAGCGAACGACAGCCAGCTCTTGAGCTCGGCGTCCAGCTCGGTTTCGTTGGCCAGGTCCACCGGCACGTGCAGCAGCGAGCACGACGGCGCCAGCCACAGACGCTCGCCCAGCTGTTGCTTGACCGGCGCCAGCGTGGCGATGGCAGCGTCCAGGTCGGTGCGCCAGATGTTGCGGCCATTGATCACCCCGGCGGACAGCACCTTGTCGGCGCCCAGGCCGGCCACCACCTCGGCCAGTTGCTCCGGCGCGCGGACCAGGTCCACGCGCAGACCCGCGACCGGCAGGCCCAGCGTCGTTTCCAGATTGTCCTTCAGGCCGTCGAAGTACGTCGCGAGCAACAGTTTCACCGGGCTGGCCGACAGCGTGGCGTAGACCCGCGTGAAGGCATCGCGCCAGGCTTGCGGCAGATCCAGCGCCAGGATCGGTTCGTCGACCTGTACCCACTCCACGCCCAGCTTGGCAAAGCGGGCCAGCACTTCGACGTATACCGGCACCAGGTTGGTCAGCAGCTGCAACTTGGCGGGGTCGGCGGCCCCCGCGGCGAACGCGTCGCCCTTGCCCTGGAACAGCCAGGTCAGCGGGCCCGGGATCACCGGCTTGACCGCGTAGCCCTGCGCCTGGGCTTCCTGGACCTGCTCGAACAGCGATTCGCGAGCGATGCGGAAGGTCTGGCCGGGCACCAGTTCCGGCACGATGTAGTGGTAGTTGGTGTCGAACCACTTGGTCATTTCGCAGGCGGCGGCGGGCTTGCCCGACGGCGCGCGACCACGGCCCATGCGGAACAAGGTGTCCAGCGACACCGGCTCGTTGTCCTTCTGGCCGAACCGGGCGGGCACGGCGCCCAGCAACGTGGTCCATTCCAGGATCTGGTCGTACCAGGCGAAATCGCCCACGGGCACGAACTTCAGGCCGGCGGCGGCCTGCAGCTTCCAGTGCTGGGCGCGCAGGTCGCGGCCGGTTTGCGCCAGCGCTTCGCCGGTCTGCTTGCCAGCCCAATAGGCTTCGACAGCGTGCTTCAACTCGCGGTGGGCCCCAATGCGGGGGAATCCCAAATTATGAATCGTAGTCATGGATACCCCTATATTCGACAAAATTTGTTCATGTGAAGGCTATTCTGCCGCCAAATCAAAATGAATCAAAATCAATGTCTACATTCATAAGATGAGAGAATCTCATACAATATAAGCTCATGCCCGCCCTCTGGGGTTGGGTGCCCCGCCGCCTCGGCTCGCCCTGACCGTCACGCCGCCCGCATGCTGGAAATCCGCCACCTAGAAACGCTGACCGCCATCCGTGAAGGCGGCAGCCTGCAGGAAGCCGCAGAGCGCCTGCACCTGACCCAGTCCGCCCTGTCGCACCAATTGCGCGACCTGGAAACGCGGCTGGGCACGCCGCTGCTGAACCGCCGCACCCGCCCGGCCCGACTGACCACGGCAGGGCTGCGCGTGCTGGCCCTGGCCGACGAGGTGCTGCCGCGCATGCGCGCCACCGAACGCGAATTGCAGCGCCTGGCCGCCGGCCGCACCGGCCGACTGCACCTGGCCATCGACTGCCATTCCTGCTTTCAATGGCTGATGCCGGCGCTGGACGCCTTCCGTGTGCAATGGCCGGATGTGGCGCTGGACCTGTCTGCGGCGTTTTCCTTCGCCCCCCTGCCCGCGTTGGTGCGGGGCGACCTGGATCTGGTCATCACGTCCGACCCCCAGCCGCTGGACGCGGTGCAGTACCTGCCGCTGTTCAAGTACGAGCTGGTGCTGGCCGTGTCCGAATCCAATCCGCTGGCCGGCAGCAAGTTCGTCATGCCCGACCAACTGGCCGACCAGACGCTCATCACCTACCCGGTGGACAAGCAGCGCCTGGATATCTTCACGGCCTTCCTGGACCCGGCCGATGTCGAACCCGCCGCCATCCGCAAGGCCGAACTGACGCCGATCATCGCGCAACTGGTTGCCAGCAACCGAGGCGTGGCCGCCCTGCCCAACTGGGCGTTGACCGAATACATGAACCAGGGCTGGCTGCGCCAGTGCCGGCTGGGGCCGCAGGGCGTCTGGCGCACGCTGTACGCCACGGTGCGCAGCGAAGACACAGACGCGTCTTACATCGATGAATTCCTGACCCTGACTCGCGACGTCTGCTTCAAGACGCTCAGCGGGATCAAGTCGGCGAAGTAAACGGCCGCGGCGCAAAGCGGGCCGTCGCACGGCGAACCCGCGGCCCGCGCTGACGATGCGCCGGCCCGGCAGTCAGAAGATCGGCAATGACGCGATCCAGCGATACCCCGCGTTGCGCTGCCTACTCGTCGTCGCCTGCGCCCAGGATGCGCCGAATGACATCGTGCGCAAAACCACGGCTGGCCAGGAAGCGGGCCTGCCTGGCATACGCAGCGCGGTCTTCGGGCTTGGCGTCGAACTTTCTTTTCCAGACTTCCAGTGCTCGGTCGTATTCCGTGGCCCGCAGTTGCTCGCGCAGTTCGGCCACCTGGCTGTCGTCCACGCCGTGCTGCCGCAGTTCCTGGACGATGCGGGCCGCCCCCTGGCGCGAAGCGCGCCGGTGCACCAAGCTCTGTGCGAAGCGTTCGGTGGACAGCCAGCCTTCTTTTTCCAGCGCGTCGAGCACGGTGTCGACCTCGGCCGGATCGTCGGCGTGCGGGGCGAGCTTGCGAGCCAGTTCTTCGCGGGCATGTTCGCGCCGCGACAGATACCCCACGGCGCGCATCTTCAAGGACGGCCCCTTGGGCGGGGCCTTGGCCTCGCGGGCGCCGCCCGACGGATCGCCGCCCGACGGATCGCCGTCCGACGGATCGCCGTCCGAAACCTTTGCATCCCGGGCAGAACCTGCGCGCGAGCCGTATCGATTGGACGCGCCTTTGCGGCCGCTGGCTCGCATTTCGGAGCTGCGCTGCCATTGATCGGGCGGCGCGTCGTCGCCGCCCCGGCCATCCGCACCCGCCCCGCGCCGCGCGTCCGACGTGCGGCGCAGCCCATCGGGCTTGGCCACGGTTTCGAATTCGTCGTCCAGCTTGGCGCGTAGGCGGTCAGCGGACGCGGCGGAGGGTTTCCAGCTCATGCGCTTCCTGCTTGCTATGTGCCAGCGGCAGGTCTCTCATGCTGGCCCCGCAACGTGGGGGCCTGATGCATGGGAGCCTGCCGCTGGCAACCGGGCGGAAAGGCCCGGCGACGATGCCGGACCCCGGCATCGGGGCCTGGCGACGGATGCCGGACGATTTACTCGGCGTCGTCTTCCGCGGTGGGAACGAATTCAGCCGCGCGGCTGACGATGCCCTGGTTTTCGCGAACGCGGTTTTCGATTTCGATCGCGATTTCCTTGTGCTCTTTCAGGTATTCGCGGACGTTGTCCTTGCCCTGGCCGATGCGGTTGCCGTTGTAGCTGTACCACGCGCCAGACTTGTCCACCACGTTGGCGGCCACGCCCAGATCGATGATTTCGCCTTCGCGAGAGATGCCGGCGCCATACATGATGTCGAATTCGGCCTGCTTGAACGGCGGCGCCACCTTGTTCTTGACGACCTTGACGCGGGTTTCATTACCGACGACCTCGTCGCCCTTCTTGATGGAACCGATGCGGCGGATGTCCAGGCGGACCGAGGCGTAGAACTTGAGCGCGTTGCCGCCGGTGGTGGTTTCGGGGTTGCCGAACATGACGCCGATCTTCATGCGGATCTGGTTGATGAAGATGACCATGCAATTGGTGCGCTTGATGGTGGCGGTCAGCTTGCGCAGCGCCTGGCTCATCAGGCGGGCCTGCAGGCCCGGCAGCGAATCGCCCATTTCGCCTTCGATTTCGGCCTTGGGCACCAGGGCCGCGACCGAGTCGATGACGATCAGGTCGACAGACCCCGAACGCACCAGGGCGTCGGTGATTTCCAGGGCCTGCTCGCCCGTGTCCGGCTGCGAGATCAGCAGGTCGGTCAGGTTGACGCCCAGCTTGTTGGCGTACTGCACGTCCAGCGCGTGTTCGGCGTCGACGAAGGCGCAGGTGCCGCCGATTTTCTGCATTTCGGCAATGACCTGCAGGGTCAGCGTGGTTTTGCCCGAGGATTCCGGACCGTAGATTTCAACCACGCGGCCCCGCGGCAGGCCGCCGACGCCCAGTGCGATATCCAGCCCCAACGACCCCGTGGACACCACCTGGATGTCGTGCGAGACCTCGTTGTCGCCGTAGCGCATGATCGAGCCCTTGCCGAACTGCTTTTCGATCTGCGAAAGCGCGGCGGCAAGCGCCTTGGCTTTTTCCGAAGCGGCGGCCTTGGTGGTTTTGTCGTCCATGTAGAGTCCTGTCTGTAATGTATCGGGGCGCGGTACGGGGTTGTCGAGATACCGGGGTTGTCGAGATACCGGAGTTGTCGAGGGGGTATCGAGCTACCGGATTGTCCTGAGATTTCGGATAGCGCAGATTATGGCATCGGATTGTACTGTACAAAAAACCAGTGTGCCAGAGTTTTCCACGTATTCCCTGAGTGGGCAAGCGCCGTGGCCTATGCCAGAATCGCGGATACCCCCGGCGTTATGTCCCCATTGCCCGCCGGGCCGCCCGCCCTGGGTCACAAGCCCCGCGGCGGCCAGCGCGCGCCCGGTGCGCGTTGCCGGTTTCCCCTCTTTATTCAGCAGCCCATGCGCATCCTGATCGCCGAAGACGACAGCATCCTGGCCGACGGCCTGTCACGCTCGTTGCGCCATAACGGCTACGCGGTGGATGCCGTACGCGACGGGCTGGCCGCCGATTCCGCGCTGGCGGCCCAGGCCTTCGACCTGCTCATCCTCGACCTCGGCTTGCCGCAGTTGGCGGGGCTGGAGGTGCTGCGCCGGCTGCGCGCCCGCAATTCCGCCCTGCCCGTCCTCATCCTGACCGCCGCCGACAGCATCGAACAGCGCGTCAAAGGCCTGGACCTGGGCGCCGACGACTACATGGCCAAGCCTTTCGCGCTGTCCGAGCTCGAAGCGCGCGTGCGCGCCCTGACCCGTCGCGGCGCGGGCGGCGGCGCCACGCTGCTCAAGCACGGCCGGCTGGTGTTCGACCAGACCGGGCGTGTGGCCATGGTCGACGACCAGACGCTGGACCTGTCCGCCCGCGAAGTCAGCCTGCTGGAAATCCTGCTGACCCGCAGCGGCCGCATGGTCAGCAAGACCCAGTTGGTCGACCACCTGTGCGAATGGGGTGAAGAGGTCAGCACCAACGCCATCGAAGTCTATGTGCACCGCCTGCGCAAGAAGCTGGAACCCAGCGGGGTGAAGATCGTGACGGTGCGCGGCCTGGGCTACTGCCTTGAACGGGACCAGGGTGCGGCGTACCTCGCAAGCTGAGCCTGCCACGCCGGAGGCGCTCAACCAGGAAGCGCTGGATGTCATGCGGGCCGGCGCCCGCGGCCCCAGCTTCGCGCCGCCGCAGCGCTCGCTGCTGGGCGAGATCCTGGACTGGATGCTGGCGCCGCTGTTCCTGCTGTGGCCCATGAGCGTGGCCATCACCTATGTGGTGGCGCAGAACATCGCCAACGTGCCCTACGACCGCGCACTGGCCAACAACCTGCACGTACTGACCCGCCAGGTGCACGCCCAGGACGGCCGCGCGGTGCTGCGCATGACCGATCCGGCGCGCGAGGTGCTGCGCGCCGACGAGACCGACAGCGTCTTCTGGCTGGCCCTGGGCAGCCGCGGCGAGTACCTCGGCGGCGACCGCGCCCTGCCGCTGCCCGCCTCGGTGGGCCAGCCCCGCCCCGGCGAAGTGCAGTACGAAGACGACACCCTGCGCGGCTTCGGCATCCGCCTGGCCTACACCTGGGTCGACCTGAACCTGCCCAACACCCAGCCCGCGCTGCTGATCGTCGCCGAGACGGTCGAAAAACGCACCCAGCTTGCCAACGACATCATCAAGGGCGTGATCATTCCGCAATTCGTGGTGCTGCCGATCGCGGTGCTGCTGGTGTGGTTCGGGCTGTCGCGCGGCGTCGCGCCGCTGAACGCACTGCAGCAGCGCTTGCGGGCGCGCCGACCCGACGACCTGTCGCCCATCGATGAACGCGCCGCGCCGTCCGAGATCGCGCCGCTGGTGGCGGCCATGAACGATCTGCTGGATCGCCTGTCGGCCAACGTGCAGGCGCAGCGCCGCTTCGTCGCCGATGCCGCGCACCAGTTGAAGACGCCGCTGGCCGGCCTGCGCACACAGGCCGAATTGGCCCTGCGCGACGCCAGTCCCGAGGAAATGCAGTCCAGCCTGCGCCAGTTGGTGACCGGCTCAGAACGCGCGACCCGGCTGGTCAACCAGTTGCTGCTGCTGGCGCGCGCCGAGAACCCCAGCGCGATCGGCCTGGCTGCCACCGACCTGAACGCCATCGCCTACGAGCAGGCGATGCACTGGGTGCCGCAGGCGCTGTCGCTCAACACCGATCTGGGCTTCGAAGGCTCGGAAACGCCGGTCCTGATCAACGGCAACCCGCTGCTATTGGCCGAGCTGCTGAACAATCTGGTGGACAACGCGCTGCGCTACACGCCGCGCGGCGGCCACATCACGGTGCGGGTACAGGAGCAGGACGGCCAGGGCGTCCTGGAAGTCGAGGATTCCGGCCCCGGCATCGCCCCCGAGGAACGCGAACGCGTGTTCGACCGCTTCTACCGCGTGCTGGGCACGCTGTCCGACGGCAGCGGCCTGGGGCTGGCCATCGTCAGGGAAATCGCCCAGAAACATCAGGCCACCGTGCTGATCAGCGACCACCCCACCCCGCATTCGGATCTGCCCGGCACCCGTATCCGGGTCGTCTTCCCGCTCTATTCCGAACCCGCCGACGACCTCGACGCCTAGCGTCGCCCCGACTCAAGCGTCTAAGGACTATCCCTAGCCTCCCCAGGGATAGTTACTTTTAGTTTCAATTTTAAGATTCAGGTAAGGGTCCCGTCAGAACCTCGTCAGCCTCGCGTCCCAACCTTGCGCATAGCTCGATGTCGGTCTTGCCGGCGGAGGGTGACGCACGGCGGAAAACCGCCGGCCAGAAAAAATCGAGGAGACATCATGAGCACAACTACCATGGCAGGTCGCGGTCCATCCGCGGAACCGCGCCCGATGACCAAGGATGAACGCCGCGTCATCTTTGCCTCGTCGCTGGGCACGGTGTTCGAGTGGTACGACTTTTATCTTTACGGTTCGCTGGCCGCGATCATCGCCCAGCACTTTTTCTCGGGCGTGAACCCCACCGCAGGCTTCATCTTCGCGCTGCTGGCCTTTGCCGCCGGTTTCGCGGTGCGCCCCTTCGGCGCACTGGTGTTCGGCCGCCTGGGCGACCTGGTTGGCCGCAAATACACGTTCCTGGTCACCATCGTGCTGATGGGCCTGTCCACCTTCCTGGTGGGTGTGTTGCCCAGCTACGCCAGCATCGGCCTGGCTGCACCCGCCATCCTGATCGTCCTGCGCCTGTTGCAAGGCCTGGCGCTGGGCGGTGAATACGGCGGCGCCGCGACCTACGTCGCCGAGCACGCCCCGCACGGCCGCCGCGGCTTCTACACCTCGTGGATCCAGACCACTGCGACCCTGGGCCTGTTCCTGTCGCTGCTGGTGATCCTGGGCATCCGCACGTTCATGGGTGAAGACGACTTCAAGGCCTGGGGCTGGCGCATTCCGTTCCTGATCTCGGTCGTGCTGCTGGGCATTTCGGTGTGGATTCGCCTGCAGTTGAACGAATCGCCGACCTTCAAGCGCATGAAGGAAGAAGGCAAGGGTTCGAAGGCGCCGATCCAGGAATCGTTCGGCCAGTGGAAGAACCTGAAGGTCGTGATCCTGGCGCTGCTGGGCCTGACCGCCGGCCAGGCCGTGGTCTGGTACACCGGCCAGTTCTACGCGCTGTTCTTCCTGACGCAGACGCTGAAGGTCGACGCCAACACCGCCAACATCATGATCGCCCTGGCGCTCCTGATCGGCACCCCGTTCTTCGTGATCTTCGGTGCGCTCTCGGACAAGATCGGCCGCAAGCCCATCATCATGGCCGGCTGCCTGATCGCTGCGGCGACCTACTTCCCGATCTTCCAGGGCCTCACGCACTTCGCCAACCCGGCGCTCGAAAAGGCCCAGGCCACCGCGCCGGTCACGGTCATCGCCGACCCGAGCACCTGCTCGTTCCAGTTCAACCCCGTGGGCACCGCCTCGTTCACCAGCTCTTGCGACGTGGTCAAGTCGTTCATGGCCCGCAACTCGGTGAACTACAAGAACGAAGCTGCGCCCGCCGGCGCCATCGCCAAGGTCAAGATCGGCAGCGACGAGTTCGCCTCGTTCGACGGCAAGACCTTGGCGCCTGCCGACTTCAAGGCCAAGGCGGCCGAACTGGACAAGGCCCTGACCACCGCGATCCGCAGCCACGGCTACCCCGCCAAGGCCGACCCGGCGCAAAGCAACAACGTCATGGTCGTCGTGCTGCTGACCATCCTGGTGATCTACGTGACGATGGTGTACGGCCCCATCGCCGCCATGCTGGTGGAAATGTTCCCGACCCGCATCCGCTACACCTCGATGAGCTTGCCGTACCACATCGGCAACGGCTGGTTCGGCGGCTTCCTGCCCCCGGTCGCCTTCGCCGTCGTCGCCGCCACCGGCAATATCTACGACGGCCTGTGGTACCCGATCATCATCGCAGTCATGACCCTGGTCATCGGCACGCTGTTCGTGCGCGAATCCAAGGACAACGACATCAACACCTGAACGACCATCCCCCGCCGGGTGGGACTGCTGCGCCTGCCCGGCCTTTCAAAAGCTCCCCAGGGAGCTTTTTTTTTTCACGAAAAAAAAGCGAGAGAAGGACGCTGCCAACGCCACGCTAGGACAGCCACCCGGCCGCCCGGCCGCCCGAAGGCCGGGTCGCCCCCCCGGGGGGCAGCAAGCGCGAAGCGCGCGGCGTGGGGGCCCACTTCCCACCCGGCCGCCCGAAGGCCGGGCTGCCCCCCCGGGGGGCAGCAAGCGCGAAGCGCGCGGCGTGGGGGCCCACGTCCCACCCGGCCGCCCGAAGGCCGGACAGCCCCCCTGGGGGCAGCAAGCGCGAAGCGCGCAGCGTGGGGGCCAACCATTTTCAGGACGCTGTCAGACCCTCGCCGTTAGACTGGCGCCTCAGATTACGGCCTTGCGCCTGATCGCCTGGCGATTGATCCCCCTGTCAGGCGGTTGCAGGGCTAGTGTTCTGACACCGATACCGCGTTCCCCGCGAGCCTTTTATGACGCGGTATTGTGTGCTCCCGTACCGGCCCGGCCTCTATTGAGCCGGGCCGCTTTTTTTGTGCCCGCCATCGTGCAGACGCAAAAAAGCGGCCGACGAATCGGCCGCCCGGAATGACGCGGACAGGCGCGCCTTAACGGCGCATGCCGACGCCGATGACCAGTACGCCGGCCACGATGGCCGCGATGCCGGCCCACATGGGAATCGGCACGGACTTCTCGGTTTCGGCCGTGGCCTTGACCGACCCCACCTGCAACACGGTTTCTTCGGACTTGTAGCTGAAGCCCTTGTAGGCCAAAGCGGCAATGCCCAGCACGATCAGGATAGCGCCCACGATTTTCATGCTTTCTCTCCTCTTGCACACGGTTGCCGCGGACATTACCGCATGGCCGGGCATGTGTCAGTGACAGAACGTGTCGCCTCGCCCCATCGTATTGCACCGCTGCGGCAAAGCGGCCAGGGTCGTATAGAATCTACCCTTTTGGCCGACGCTCATGTGGTTCAAGAATCTCAAGATTTACCGCCTCTCCTCGCCGTGGACCCTGACCGGCGAGCAGCTTGAAGAAACGCTTGCGCGGCATGCCTACCAAGCCGGCAATAACCTCGAAATGCAAAGCCTGGGCTGGGTGCCTCCGCGCGAGAACGGGGGCCTGGCCCACGTCGTGGGCGGGCAGATCCTGCTCAACCTGCGCGCCGAAAAGAAACTGCTGCCCAGTACGGTCGTGAACCAGGTCGCCAAGGCCCGCGCCCAGGAAATCGAAGAGCAGCAAGGTTACAAGCCCGGCCGCAAGCAAATGAAGGAAATCAAGGAACGCGTCACCGACGAGCTCCTGCCGCGCGCCTTCAGCGTCTACCGCGACACCCGCGTCTGGATCGACCCGCAGAACCACTGGCTGGTCATCGACGCCGCCGCCTCGGCCAAGGCCGATGAAGTGATCGGCCTCTTGGCCAAGTGCGTGGACCCGTTCCCGCTCGAAAACCTGTACGTCGCGCAGTCGCCCGCCTCGGCCATGACGGGCTGGCTGGCCGAAGACGAAGCGCCGTCCAATTTCAGCATCGACCAGGACACCGAACTGCGTTCGTCCGGCGAAAGCGGCGCGGCCATCCGCTACGTCAAGCACTCGATCGACGCCGACGACGTGCGCCGCCACATCCAGTCGGGCAAGCAGTGCACGCGCCTGGCCATGACCTGGGCCGACCGCATCTCGTTCGTGCTGACCGAGGGCCTGGACGTCAAGCGCGTCGCCCCCCTGGACGTGCTCAAGGAAGGCAACGACAACATGGCCACCAACGACGACGAAAAGTTCGACTCCGACATGATGCTCATGACGGGCGAGCTGGCCAAGATGCTGGCCGAGCTGGTCGACGCCCTGGGAGGCGAAAAGAAGATCTGAAGCGCCTGGCCGACCCGGCCTTGCCCCATCAGGCCGCCCATTGCAGGGCGGCCTTTTTCATGGTGCGGCGGCATCCAGGTGCATCATGACGCCAACGCGCCAGGCCGCGCGTTGACACTACGCCGCCACGCTGCGGTCGCGGCCGCCCTGCTTGGCCTGGTACAGCGCCTTGTCGGCACGGTCGATCAGGTAAGCGTAGTCAGGGTGGCCATCAAACGTCGCCACGCCGATGCTGGTCGTGATGCGCAGGGTGCCCGCCTCGGGAATGCTGAACGCATGCCGGCGGATTTCCGCGCCCAGTTTCTCGGCTACGGCCAGCGCGGCATCACGTGCCGTATCCACCAGCACCACCAGGAATTCCTCGCCGCCGTAGCGGAAGACGAAATCACTGGACCGGCACGCCTGGTGCACCACCTCGGCGAACTGGCGCAACACCTGGTCGCCGCCGGAATGCCCGTACTGGTCGTTGATGGCCTTGAAGTGGTCGATATCCAGCAGCAGCACCGAAAACGCCGAGTGCTCGCGCGTGGCGATCAGGATCTCGCGCCCGATCACCGAAGGCAGAAAGCGCCGGTTCAGGACATTGGTCAGCGGATCGCTGCCGCTTTCGATCTCGGCCACCATGTCGAAAAGGCCATTGAGCAGGTGCTTGATGCGTGCCACCAGCTCTTGCAGCTCGCGCACCTGGTCGGGCAACGACGGCTGTCCCGCCTGCCCGCCCTGCAACAGGCGCGGCAGCACCACGTCGTCCAGCCGTGCCACGGCCTCGGTAATCTGTCCCAGCGCCGGCGCGCTCTCGAACAGCACGCCGCCCTTGTGCTGCAGCCACAAGCCGAATTCGGAGGCCGCCAATCGCGGCAAGACCTGTTCAGGCGCGCGGTAGTGCAGGCCGATCAGCACGGCCTGGCTCCATTCGAGCAGGGCCGCGCGCTGGCGTTCGCGTTCGGTCGAGATGTTCTGCCCCAGCGCGAACAGCCGGTAGGCCTCATCGTTGCGCGCGCCGCGATTGATGTCGCGCATGAAGGCGCGGCTCATCTGCTCGATTGCCAGGTCAAAGAGATTACAGACGTACTGGGTTGCGATCGATGCCGCGATGCCGTCCAGGTCGCTGGCACGCAGGCGTTGCGCGATCTCGTTCTTCAGGATGCGAGCGCCGGCCATCACCAGATGGATGGGAATGTGCACGCGCGCATGCACTTCGCCGACCTTTTTCTGGGTGGCCATCAGCGCGGCGATATCGCCTTGATCGCGCACGCACAGCAGGCCCTTGAGCCAGTGCTTCATGCCCTTGTGCAGGCGGCTGGAAACGATCTCGTGAGACAGGCGCGGGCCGGCTTCGGCGTCAGCCAGCAAGGTGGAATAGAACGCGTCGACCAGGGCGTCGGCGCTGTCGGACACCACCGCGGCGACCTGGCCGCGGGTATAGGCATCGACCGACGAATAGACCGCCTGCCAGGCCTGCGCATTGGACGCGCTGAGGTAACAGGCCTGACCGGCAGGGTCAGGAGACGACGGAACCGCGCGACTCATCGAAGACATAAAACCATCCGACCGAAGACTCCATGGCGTGTCTCGGAGCGACACGCGACAGGAAAAACCAGCGCGGATTATGCTTGAAATCGCAGACGCGCCGCCGCAGCGGCGCTGCCTTGAGCGGTTTATTCCAGGCCGTGGAACACCGAATCGTCAGGACCGACGTGCGACGGATGCTGCCACGTCACGTCGCGCAGCGAGTGCTGCACCAGCCCTTCCACGCCCAGCAGCACCGCGAAGATGGCCATGCGGATGGGAATGCCGTTGTCGGTCTGGCGGAAAATCGCCAGGCGCGGATCATGGTTCAGGTCCACGCTCAGGTCGTTGGCGCCCGGTCGGCTGTCGCGCGGCAGCGGGTGCATGACGATGGTTTCCGGGCTGCAGTACGCGTCGATGATGGCGCGGTTGATCTGGAAGTCTGGCGTGTAGCCTTCGTTTTCTTCGTTGGCAAAACGCTCTTTCTGCACGCGCGTCGCGTAGATGACGTCGGCGCCGGCCAGGCCTTCGGCCAGCGTGGTCTTCTGCTCGATGATGTTGCCGTTGCGGCTGGCCTGCTCGATGATGTAGGAGGGCATTTCCAGGCCCTTGGGCGACACCAGCGAGAATTTGACGTTCTTGTACAGGGCCATGAGCTTGATCAGCGAGTGCACGGTACGGCCGTACTTCAGGTCGCCGACCATGGCGATGTGCGCCCCGTCCAGCAGTTTGCCCAGGCGCGAGAACTCGGTCAGGATGGTGTACAGGTCCAGTAGCGCCTGGCTGGGGTGTTCGCCAGGGCCGTCGCCGCCGTTGACCACCGGGATGTTGGTGGCGCGCGCGAATTCCGCGACCGAGCCCTGCTCGGGATGACGGATCACCATGGCGTCCACGTAGCCGCTCATGACGCGGCTGGTGTCGTAGATGGATTCGCCCTTGGCCATGGACGAAAAGGTGAAACCCGTGGTATCGCAGACCGAACCGCCGAGGCGGCAGAAGGCCGAGCCGAAGCTGACGCGGGTACGGGTGCTGGCTTCGAAGAACAGGTTGCCCAGCACGGCGCCTTCCAGCACGCGCGACACTTTCTGGCGACGCGCGATGGGCTGCATCATGTCGGCCACGCGGAACAGGTCTTCGACCGATTCCCGCGTGAACTGATCCACCGACAGCAGTTGGTGCTTGCCTTCCACAGCAATGCGATCGCGCAACGGGCCATCTTGTACGCTTTGCGTATACTTTTCGAGCAGCACCCCGTTTTGCACGATTTCGCTGACGAAACGCTGCACCACTTCCGGCATGGCGCGGAATTCCTGCGAGCCCTCAGGCAACAGCCAGGTGTCCAGCGCGCGGCGCTTGACGCCGATCCGGGTCGCGAACACGTCGCGCGTCAGGTTCAGGCGGCGCATCGCGTCGCGCAGGAAAGCTTGCTGGGAAATGGTCATGACAGGTCCCGGATAAAGGGTTTATATACGCACTGCGCATATTATTCCCAACGCAAGTGCAAGTCCAACACTTTTGCGCACACGGGTTTACCCGTTGTTTTTATCGGCGAGCGTAGGTGGTCATGTGGGGCGAGGCATCTGCGGCGGCCTGCCCGGCCGCCAGCCAGCAGCCCGCGCAGAACGCCAGGGCGCTGGCCACATAGCACAGCAGGGCCAGTGTCTGCGCCGGCAGGTGACCGCGCGTGACCCGGCCGTTGTAGCCCTGGCGCAACAGGCTGACCTGCGCCAGATAGCCGAACATCGCCCCCAGGCAGGCGGTCAACAGGCCGGCCAGCAGCAGGAACAGCGGCAATTGCAGATCGGGGGCGGCGATATCGCCGCCCACCATGCCCAGCGAAAACGCCGCCAGGCCCAGCGCCGCGGCGCCGTTCAACCAGCCCAGGAAGCGAAAAGCGCCCGCCAGCAGCGCGAACGGCATGCCGGCGGCACGAATCTGCTGGGCGCGGGGGTCCATGGATCAGTCCTTGCGGCAGACCGGCGTGGCGCTCTGGATCGAGGCGCGGGCGGCGGCAATTTCCGCGGTGTCCCAGCGGCCTTGGCCCAGCACCGTGACGGTGACCTTGGACTTGGCCGGGCCGTCGGATTCGGCGGACACCAGTTCCAGCACCGTGGCGGGCTCGCCCACCTTGTAGACCTGGACCTCGTCAGGGGCGCCCTTTTCGCCGATGGTGTGGCGCCATGCATAGGCCACGTTATAGGGGTGCTGCACGTTGACGTGGCAGGTGCGCACATATTCGCCGGCACGTCGGAAGGCGGCCTGGTAATTGGTGTCCACGCTGAACGTTTCCTTCAGCACGGTATCGGACTCGTAAACGCCCTTGCTGGCACATCCGGCCAGCAATGCCATCAACGTGACGCCCACCCATACAGACTTGCGCATGATTCTTCCTGCCTTCAGATTCGGATTCCCGCGATTATGCCAGCGGCCGTAAAAAGGCCACGCCCGAAATGCCGGAACATTTCTGCGTGGCCGGTGCGGCGCCCACGGCGCGCGGACTGCCAGACACCGCTATTTGGTGGCGGCGCCCTCGATTTTCTCGCCGCCGCGCTGGATGTCCTTGCCGGCGCCTGCAACGGTATTGCACCCCGCCGTCAGGGCTGCAATCGAAAGCATCATGACAAGAATGACTTTGTTCTTCATGGGCATCTCCTATCGAGGCGTGGAAACCGAAGCCAGCATACCGCAAAGACCGCCGTTTGCGCAGGGTGGGCAGCCCGCCCCCGGGGCCGCGACCGGCATGCGACCGGCCGGTCACAGGGCCGGGCGTCCAGCGCCTGTCGCCTATTTGCCGGCAATGGATTAGGATTCGCAAATGACCAAGAAACACCTATCGGAAAACCACGACGGCGGCTCGCCGCAAGCGTGGGGCTGGGAACAGCCGCAGTGCCGCGGACAAGCCGCATTGGCGCTCTTCATCGACGATTTGCATCGCATCCTGCAGAACCATGCCGCGGGCCAGTTGGCCGCCAGCAGCACGCTGGCCGACGCCCAGGAACAGGTGGACGATCTGCTGGCTCGCTACAACGGCATTGCCGCCGCGCCCGAAATCTTCCTGGGCCAATCGGTCCAGCTCAAGGAAGGCGTCGACCGCAATGGCGTCTCGCATACGGTACCCATTTTTTCACCGCGCCTGAAACAATCGCTGGTCGCGATGCTTGGACAAGGACCCGGCTGACCACACTCCCGGCGCGTGCCGCCGGCGGTCAGCCAGAACAGCTCTAACGAGGGAGACCGCACAATGAATACAGACAATGTCGTAGAGTTCCTCCGCCTGCTGTCGCTCGACGTCTCGCTGGGCGCTGCCGCCCAGCACGCTGCGGGTCAGGCGGATGCACCGCTGGCATTGGCCAGGCTGGCCACCGCGCATGGCTTGCCCTGCAGCGCTTCGGACTGGTCTGTATTTGCCCGCAGCTGCCTGGATGCGTCGCAAGAAGCCGTCGACACCGACATGCCCTCGGGCGAAGCCAAGATCTGGCAACTGGTGCAAGACCCCGGCCAGGATGCCAGCATGCCCGCCAGCGCGATCACCCGCGTCATCGGCATCGTCAACCAGCCCGACGGCACCACCGTGGTGGGGCATGTCGTCAACGATCTGACACCCAACCCCGGCCGCGGGCTGCACCCCTACCCCAACAGCTCTTGAGCCCGCACGCCCGAGACCGCTGACGACAGCAGCGAATCGTCAGGCGCTGGCCTCTGCCAGAAAAGCGGCCACGCCCTGCGCCGCCACGCAGCCGCTGGCCATGCATGCGGTCAGCAGGTAACCGCCTGTGGGCGCCTCCCAATCCAGCATTTCTCCCGCGCAGAACACACCGGCCGCTGTTCGCAGCATCAGGCCGGGCGTCAGCGACTGGAAGCTGACGCCGCCTGCCGTGCTGATGGCTTCGTCCATCGGCCGCGCCCGTACCAGGGTCACAGGCAGCGCCTTGATCAGCACGCCCAGGCGCGCCGCATCCCGGAAATCGTCAGCCCCCGCGCACTCGCGCAGCAGCCCCGCCTTCACACCGGTCAGCCCCAGCCGGCTCTGCAGATGGCTGGACATGGATCGTGCGCCGCGCGGATGAGTCGCCGCGGCCATCACTTTATCGGCCGTCCAGTCCGGCGCCAGATCCAGCAGCGCGATGGCATGCCCCGCGGCGTCGATCTGATCGCGCAGCAAGGCCGAGAGGGCATAGACCAGGCTGCCTTCGATCCCGCTTTCGGTAACCACGAATTCGCCCTGGCGAGCCTGGCCGGGGGCCGTGACGCCGGCCGGGCGCATTGCCACGGACTTGACCGGCTGGCCCGCGTAGCGCGCGCAGAAGTGCGCCGACCAGGCCACATCGAAACCGCAATTGGCCGGTCGCAACGGCGCCACGGCGACGCCGTGCGCCGCCAACCCCGGCAGCCAGGTGCCATCGGAACCCAGCTTGGCCCAGCTGCCGCCGCCCAGCGCCAGCACCACGGCATCGGCGGCCTCGCTGCGCTCGCCATCGGGCGTCTCAAAACGCAGGTCCGCCGCGCTCGGCGTGGCCGACACCGGCCAGCCCAGCCAGCGATGGCGCATATGGAAACGCACGCCGCTGCCGCGCAGTCTGGCCAGCCAGGCGCGCAGCAGCGGCGCCGCCTTCATTTCGGCGGGAAACACGCGGCCGGATGAACCCACAAAGGTCTCGATTCCCAGTTGCCGGGCCCACTCGCGCAAGCCGCCGCCATCCAGCACGCGCAACCAGGGTTCCACCTGCGCGGCACGGTCGCCGTAGCGGGCCAGGAACGGCGCAGCGGCCTCGCTGTGGGTCAGGTTCAGGCCCCCACGGCCGGCCATCAGGAACTTGCGGCCGACGGATGGCATGGCGTCGTACACGTCGACTGCCAGGCCCTGCGCGGCCAGACCCTCGGCCGCCATCAAACCGGCCGGGCCACCACCGATGACGGCGACGCGCTTGCGGGAGGTATTCATGGCGTCGGCGCCTGGGCGCTGCCGGAAGACGGATGCGGGTACGGATGCATGGAAAAAGCCGTGACGGAAATGCCAGGGCGGCAGGCGCCGCCAGGGGAGCGATTGTCGCATGCGAGGCGCAGACCACCGCGCCGGCATCCGTGCAGGACAAAAAAATGCCCCGCATGGGGCATTTTTTCATCGCTGGCGGCAAGCCATTGATATTACAAAGATATTGGGACATGCACAGTGCCTATCCCAAGGCTTGTCCACAATCGCTGTGGGTAACTTGCGTCCGCTAGGCGTTGCCCGCGGCCTGCATCGGGCCCGACCAGGGCTCGGCGTCCAGCTGAAAGCGCAGCTCCTGGTATTCGCCGTCGACCGACACGGATCGCAGCAGCCCGGCGCCCAACGCCTGCCCCAGCGCACGGCGGCACAGCGTTTCGGGATCGTCGGGTAGCGACTGGAACACGCCATCGGGAATGCGCAGCCGCAGCAGCGCCTGGGGATCGCCCCGTTCAGCCGGTCGGCCGATATGGATATGGGCCGGATAGCCATGCGGGCACCAGATGCCCACGTGATACTTGCCTTCGGTGCCGGTATCGGCCACGTAGCCGGGATGATCGTATTTTGCTGTGCCCATGGACCCTCCTCGTGTGCGGCGAACTTGCGCGCGTAGCCCATGGTAGCGCAGCGTCCGGCGGCTGTGCGGCCACAAGACCCAGGGAAACTCCGGGCTGGAACGATGGCTTGATGCAGGGCAAGGAAGGAGCAAAAAAGGGACGAAAAAAAACCGCGACCTGTGTCGCGGTTTTTTCGGGGCGCCTGAGACGCGCTTGAAACTGGTTGCGGGGGCAGGATTTGAACCTACGACCTTCGGGTTATGAGCCCGACGAGCTGCCAGACTGCTCCACCCCGCGTCTGATGTGTGAATCATACATCATTTTGAAATCTTGTGCAGCGCACCCAGGCCATTTTGCCGATTATTTTTGCGGATCACGCCAAAAATGCTTCGCACGACGGCCCAGAAGCGCTGCCACGGGCCGGGCACGTCCAGGCAGATCGCCTGCGCGCGGCCAAGCGCCGTCAACACCAGCGGACCGCCTTGCGGCAGGGGATAGCTTTCGCCCGCGTTCAAGCGGACGGGCGGCGGCAAATGCCGGCCTGGCGGCACTTCCGCGCGGTACGGGGCCTCGACGATCAGCAGGCTGCCGCTGACACAGACCACCGTTGCACCGCTGCGCAGGTGCACTTGCCGGGTGGCGCCGGACAGGATGTCGAAACGTTGGGCAGGTAATTCGGGGGCGGGAAAAAGGGCCATGGTCATCTCCAATCTGACCCCTGTAGGCTACGAGCCTGCTGCTTTGCGCAACAGCCACACAATATGGCTTTCTGTACCGATGCAGCCTCTCGATTTCGGGGCTGTTCTGGTGTACTTTGCGGGAATCTGTGCCTACCCTCACACCAACCCCGGGGAGCATGATCGGCGCATGGAACCGCAACCGCTTTATCTACGCCTGGCCAACCACTATCGGCGCGCCATCCAGACGGGGGTCCTGGCCCCGGCCCAGCGCATGCCGTCCGTGCGGACCCTGGTACGGACCCATCACGTCAGCCTGTCCACCGCGTTGCAGGCCTGCCGCCTGCTCGAAGACGACGGCCTGATCGAGGCCCGCCCCCGTTCCGGCTATTTCGTCCTGAAGCCGCGCCGCAGCAGCATCCCGCCTGTGGACGAGCCGGACATCCGCCAGGCCCTGGGCGCCGCGCAATACGTCGGCATCCATGACCGCGTTTCCGACTTCGTGGCCAAGTGCGAGGCCCACCCCGTGAGCGCCAACTTCGCGCTGGCCGCCGCGACGCCCGATGCCTACCCGATGGAAGACCTGAAACAGGCCATGATCAGGACCTTGCGGCATTCGCCCCAGGTGTTGGTCAGCCCGGTGCCGCCGCAAGGCCACCCGGACCTGCGCACCGTGTTGGCCCGACGCGCGCTGGCCAACGGCATCAACGCCACGCCCGACGACGTCATCGTGACGCACGGCTGCATCGAGGCCCTGAACCTGGCGCTGCGCGCCGTGGCCCGCCCGGGCGACACGATCGCGGTCGAGTCGCCCACCTACTTCGGCCTGCTGCAGATTCTGGAAAGCCTGGGCATGCGCGCGCTGGAGATCCCGACCAGCCCCCAGCACGGCCTGTCCATCGAAGCGCTGGACCTGGCCTTCCAGACACACGGCAACATCCGCGCGGTGGTGGTGGTGCCCAACTTCCAGAATCCGCTGGGCTGCGTCATGCCCGACGCCGAGAAGGCCCGGCTGGTGGCGTTGTGCGAGCGCCAGCAGGTGCCGCTGATCGAAGACGACACCTACGGCGCGCTGACCGACGACGATACGCCCCTGGCCGCCGCCAAGTCCTGGGACCCGACGGGCAACGTCATCTATTGCTCGTCACTGCACAAGACGCTGGCGCCGGGCATGCGGCTGGGCTGGCTGCTGGGCGGCCGCTGGAAGGCCCGCATCGCGATGCTGAAATTCGCGCAAAGCCGGCCAAATGAACCGCTGGCGCAGATCGCGGTGGCCGACTACCTGGGCTCGCGCGCCTACGATCGGCACCTGGCGCGGCTGCGCCGGCAACTGAAGACCCAGCGCGACCAGACCGCCGAAATCATCGCGGCGCACTTTCCGCGCGGCACGCGCCTGAGCATGCCCAAGGGCGGCATGCTGCTGTGGGTGGAAATGCCCGAAGGACGCTCGGGGCTGGATGTATTCGAAGCCGCGCTGCGGCAAGGCATACGCGTGGCGCCGGGCGCGATGTTTTCCAACGGCACCCGCTACAACCACTTCCTGCGCATCAGTTGCGGCCAGCGCCACACGCCAGACATCGCGCAGGCGCTGGGCACCTTGGCGCGCATCGTCGGCGAGCGTCCCGCATGAATCCGCACCTGCACCAGTTCATCGTCGACTACGGCCTGTGGGCAGTGTTTGGCGGCACGCTGCTGGAAGGGGAAAGCGTGGTGGTGCTGGCCGGCTTCCTGTCGCACCAGCGGCTGCTGCACCTGCCGTACGTCATGCTGTGCGCGTTCGCCGGTTCGTTCCTGGCGGACCAGGTGCTGTTCTACGTGGGCCGCCGCTACCGGGACCACCGCTACGTGGCGCGGGTGCGCGCCCAGCCGGCATTCGGCAAGGCGCTGGCAGCCATTGACCGATATCCCCACGGATTCATCCTGGCCTTGCGATTTCTGTATGGCCTGCGCACCGTGGGTCCGGTGGCGCTGGGTGTATCGCGGGTCTCGCCGCTGCGATTTCTGGTGCTCAATGCGATGGCGGCTGCGATCTGGGCGGTGTGCTTCAGCCTGTTGGGCTATCTGTTCGGACAGACCATCGAGTCGATGCTGGGACGCTTGCACGGCGTGGAAACCAAGCTGGCGGTTGCGGCCGCGATCGGCGTGGCGGTGTGGCTGGCGTACTGGCTCTACGCAAGACGGCGGCGCAAGGGCTCACAGCAATGACCGACCGCACCTGGCCGGCCGCGCCTTGCCGGCCGCGCCTGACCGCCGCTCTCAGAACACCAGCTTGCCGCTAGCGCGCATGACATGGCGGCGGCGGGCCTTGCGATACATCGGACCGATGAACGGCAACACGGCCAATCGCCGCAGGATGGGGTGGCGCTGGTCAAAGTCGTGCCAGGCCTTGAAGCCATGGCCCAGGCGCTCCCAGCTTTCGCGCGCCTCGGGCGAGAGTTTGCCGGGGTCGAACGCCGCCAGTTTTGCCGCTTCCGAAACGCGCGCCGCGAGGGGCTTGTTCCGGTATTCCAATGGATACTGATTCCGCATGGGGCCGCATATTACCCGGCTTGGCGGGTGTCTGCCGGCCCCGCGAGGGTGCCGGTTACCGCGTTGTCTGGCGCGCACTTTGACCGCCGGTTGCAAACCCTTGTAATCAAAGGAAAAAGACTGTCTATGCCAGCACTATCCCAAGGCTTGTCCACAGAAGTTGTGGGTAACTTTGCCGGATGCGCCGGCCGGCGGCCTGGCGCCGTGGCTTACTTCAGTGCGGCGATGACCTGGTCGCGCACGCTCTCGAAGCCCGCCACGTACTGGGGGTTTTCCGATCGGGCCAGCAGGCTGGAGTAGTTCTGTTCCAGTTGCGCCTCGATGGCTTCGCGCAGGCCGGGTGAGCCCTTGGCCAGATGCAGCATCGTCAGCAACGCCGAATTGAGCGCATCGATGCGGCCGCCCTGGTGCGAAATGGTGTGCACGATGACTGCGATTTGTTCCTGGGTGTCCATGGGTATGCCTCCTGGTAAAGATATCGGCGCAAATCCTAGCATGGGCGCGCGCGGCCGCTGGGCAAGGCCGGCTGCCCGCGCTAGCATGAAGCGTCGCGCCCCGCCGTCGGCGCGGCGCCACCGGAGCCGTGCCCATGAAGACGATCCAGAACTACCTGCCCCCGGATGCCGCGTCCCTGCAGCGCCTGCAGGACCGACTGGGCTACAGCGACGCGCAAATGACCGAACTGGCGGGGCTGGACGACGCCGCGCCCTGGTCCAGCTATGTCGGTGGCCCCCAGCCGCGCACGCTGGGCCGGCAGCGGTTGATCGCCATGGCCGCCCGGCTGGCGCTGGACGATGCGGCCTGGCAGCGCGTGTTGGCCGCCATGCGCGATGCCGGTGCACGATTCGACTACGGCGCGCCCGCCGCCGCCCCGGCGCCCCCAGCCCCCACGCCCGGCCCCGCAGAAGAAAGCAAGTTCGGCATGCGCCTGGTGAGCGACCATGGCGCCTTTCACGAAATGGAGCAGTTGCGCGAGTTCGCGCACTTTGTCCACGAGTTCGGCGTCAGCGAACTGGTGCGTGCTGCCCGCTACGACAGTGGCGCCGACCTGTGCCGCTTCACGCTCGATAACGCGCAGGCACAGGACCCGGCACGGCGGGACCGCGTCTTCGATGCCGCCTTCAAGACCATCACCCGCTTCGAGTTCGACGGCCGCATCTACCAGGGCGGCATCCCGCCCGAATCCGACGGTTGAATCCGGACCTGCCCCGCCGCCGCAGGCAGCCCGCGCGGATGCATTGACTTGCGCCGCATCGCCCTTGTATGGTCGGGCGCATGAACGAACGCCTAGACGCCATCGACCGCCAGTTGCTCAGCCTGTTGCAGGCCAACGCCCGCGAACCTGCCGCCATCCTGGCGCGCAAGCTGGGGCTGGCCCGCACCACGGTCGTGGCGCGCATTGCCCGCCTGGAACGCGAGAGCATCGTGGCCGGCTACGGCGTGCGGCTGGGGCGCCTGCTGGAAGAGGCCGCGGTGCGCGCCTACTGCTTCATCAGCGTGCTGCCCAAGACGCCCGCCGCCGTGATCCGCGAGCTGGAGAAAATGCCCGAGGTCGAAGAGGTGTCGTCGGTCAGCGGACCCTACGACTACCTGATCTTCCTGCGCTGCGAAACGCACGAACAGCTGGACGCGCTGCTGGACCGCATCGGCCTGATCGATGGCGTCAAGCAGACCCAGACGTCCATCGTGCTCAGCCGCAAGGTCGACCGGCGCAGCGCGGTCGGCGCGCCCTGAGCCGCGCGACTGGCGCGACGCAACGCCGTCCACGCCCTACCCGGGGGACAGCGGGGGCGGCATAATGTTGTAATGTGGTTTATCACCAATTTCGGATCCCCCATGCGTGCACGCCTAGCCTTCTCTTCCGCCCTGCTCGTCCTGCTGGCCGCCTGCTCCAGCATGAGCGAAGTGACGTCCACCGGCAAGAACAGCTACAGCGTCACGTACAGTTCCGGCACGCAGCTGCTGACCTGGGTCGAGATCAAGAACCAGGCGCTGCAACGCGCCGACCAATACTGCCAGTCCATCGGCCGCAAGCTGCAGAAGCCCGCCGTCACGTCCAACCACGCGACGGGCCTGGGTTCCAAGCGCGCCACGGTCAACTTCGAATGCGGCGCCATCGATCCGCCCAAGACCGACAAGCAATAAGCCAGGAACCACCGTGAAGACTCCGCCGCCCGTGGGTATCACCATGGGGGATGCCGCCGGCATCGGCCCCGAAATCGTCGTCAAGGCGTGCGCCCAGGGCCTGAATGCGCCCTGTGTGGTGTACGGCGATGCGGGCGCCCTGCGGCGCGCCGCCGCGTTGCTGGGCGCACGGCTGGACATCGTCGAGATCGCCCATGCCGGCCTGGCCACGGGCGACGCCGGCCAGATCGAAGTCATTGCCTGCGGCCCCGCCCTGCCGCCCGACCTGCCTTACGGCCAGGTCAACGCGGCGGCCGGCCGCGCCGCCTACGATTACGTTTGCGCCGCCATCGATGACGCCCAGGCCGGCCGCATCCGCGCCATCGTGACCGCGCCGCTGAACAAGAAGTCCATGCACGAAGGCGGCGTCGACTACCCCGGGCACACCGAGATCCTGGCCGAGCGCTCGGCCACGCAGGATTTCGCGATGATGCTCGCCAACGATGAACTGCGCGTGCTGCTGGTGACCATCCATGTCGCGCTGGCCGATGTCATCGCCCGCATCACGCCGCAGGCGGAACTGACCGCCATGCGCCTGGCCGACCGCGCCTGCCGCCAGATGGGCATCGCGCAGCCGCGCGTGGCAGTGGCTGGCCTGAATCCGCACGCCGGCGAAGGCGGCAAGTTCGGCCGCGAAGACCTGGACATCATCGAACCGGCCATCCGCCAGGCCCGCGACGAAGGCATCGACGCCAGCGGCCCCTGGCCCGGCGACACGGTCTTCATGCGCGCGCGCCGCGGCGAATTCGACATCGTGGTGGCCCAGTACCACGACCAGGGCCTGATCCCGGTGAAATACCTGGGGCTGGACCACGGCGTCAACGTCACGGTGGGGCTGCCGTTCGTGCGCACCAGCGTCGACCACGGCACGGCTTTTGACATCGCCGGCAAGGGCGTCGCGGACCAGGCATCACTGGTAGCGGCCTTTGACCTGGCCTTGGCCATGACGCCCTGAGCCTGCCCGCGCGACCCGGGTCTACAATACGCCCCGATTCCGGCGCCTGCCGCGCGCCGCCGCTTTCCGTTCTATCCCTGCCTCCCATGTCACGCCTTGCTCGTCTCCTGCCCGACCGCTTCACCCTCTACCTGATCTGCACCGTCATCATCGCCAGCATCGTGCCCGCCCACGGCCAGGGCGTGGTGGTGTTCGGCTGGATCACCAACATCGCGGTCGGCCTGCTGTTCTTCCTGCACGGCGCGCGCCTGTCGCGCGAAGCCATCATCGCGGGCCTGACGCACTGGAAGCTGCACCTCACCATCTTCTCGGCCACCTTTTTGATGTTCCCGCTGCTGGGCCTGGCGCTCAAGCCGGTGCTCGAGCCGCTGGTGACGCCCGAACTCTACCTGGGCATCCTGTTCCTGTGCTGCCTGCCCGCCACGGTGCAGTCGGCCATCGCCTTCACCTCGATGGCGCGCGGCAACGTGCCCGCGGCCGTCTGCAGCGCCTCGGCCTCCAGCCTGCTGGGCATTTTCCTGACGCCGCTGCTGGTGGGCACGGTGGTGGCGAACGCCGGCAGCGCGCCGATCTCGTTCGACGCGGTCGGCAAGATCATGCTGCAGTTGCTGCTGCCCTTCGTGCTGGGCCAGTTCGCCCGCCGCTGGATCGGCGCCTGGGTGCACAAGCGCAAGGCGATGCTGAAGTTCGTGGACCAGGGGTCGATCCTGCTGGTGGTCTACACCGCGTTCTCGGAAGCCATCAACGAGGGCCTGTGGAGTTCGACGCCGATCCCCGCCCTCCTGGGCCTGGTGGTCTGCTGCGCCGTGATCCTGGCGCTGGCGCTGGGCCTGTCGGCGCTGGCGGGCAAGGTCCTGGGCTTCAATGTGGCCGACCGCATCACCCTGCTCTTTTGCGGTTCCAAGAAAAGCCTGGCCAGCGGCATCCCCATGGCGCAGGTGCTGTTTGCCGGCCATGCCGTGGGCGCCATCGTGCTGCCCCTGATGCTGTTCCACCAGATCCAGCTGATGGTCTGCGGCGTGCTGGCCGCGCGCTACGGCAAGCGGCCCGAATCGGAAGCGTGAATTTCCGGCTGCCCAATGAAAAACCGCGCCCAGGCGCGGTTTTTTTTATTGGCCGAAACGACGGCGATCAGTACATGTCCTTGGGCTGCGCGCCCGAGAAGTTCAGGAAGCGCGTGCTGGAGCCCTGGAAGGTCAGGCGCACCGTGCCGATCGGGCCGTTACGCTGCTTGCCGATGATGATCTCGGCCGTGCCCTTGTCCGGCGAATCGGGGTTGTAGACCTCGTCGCGGTAGATGAACAGGATCACGTCGGCGTCCTGTTCGATAGCGCCGGATTCGCGCAGGTCGCTCATCACGGGACGCTTGTTGGGACGCTGTTCCAGGCTTCGGTTCAGCTGCGACAGCGCGATCAGCGGGCAGTTCAGCTCTTTGGCCAGGCCCTTGAGCGAGCGGCTGATTTCCGACACTTCGGTAGCGCGGTTTTCGCCCGAACCGTTGCCCGACATCAGCTGCAGGTAGTCGATGATGATCAGGCCAAGCTGGCCGCACTGACGTGCCAGGCGGCGGGTGCGCGCGCGCACTTCCATCGGGCTGAGCGCGGGGGTCTCGTCGATATAGACTTGTGCATCCTGCATCAGTTGCACGGCGTGGGTCACGCGCGGCCAGTCTTCGGCGATCAGCTTGCCGGTCCGCATGCGGTGCTGGTCGAGCAGGCCGACCGAACCCAGCATACGCATGGCCAGCTGCACGGCGCCCATTTCCATGGAGAACACCGCCACCGGCAGCCCCTGCTCGATGGCCACGTGTTCGCCGATGTTCATCGAGAACGAGGTCTTGCCCATGGACGGGCGGCCGGCCACGATGATGAGGTCGCCGCCCTGCATGCCCGAGGTCATCTTGTCCAGGTCCGTGAAGCCCGTGGGCACGCCGGTGACGTCGGAGCTGCCCTCGCGATGGTAGAGCTCGTCGATGCGCTCGACCACCTGCGTGAGCAGCGGCTGGATTTCCTGGAAGCCAGCGGCGCCGCGCGCACCTTCCTGGGCGATCTGGAACACCTTGGACTCGGCCTCGTCCAGCAGCTGGCGCGCTTCCTTGCCCTGCGGGTTGAGCGCGGCCGAGGAGATTTCGTCGGCGATGGACACCAGCTTGCGCAGCATGGCGCGCTCGCGCACGATCTCGCCGTAGCGGCGGATGTTGGCGGCCGAGGGCGTGTTGTGGGCCAGCGCGTTCAGGTAGGCCAGCCCGCCGGCGTCTTCGGCCTTGCCAGCGCTGATCAGCGATTCGTTGACCGTGATGACGTCGGCCGGGCGCGCCAGCCCGATCAGGCGGGCGATGTGGTGCCAGATCAGCCGGTGGTCGTGACGGTAGAAGTCTTCTTCGACCAGCACGTCGGCGATGCGGTCCCAGGCCGAATTGTCGAGCAGCAGGCCGCCCAGGACCGACTGTTCCGCCTCGATGGAATGAGGGGGAACGCGCAGGTATTCGAGCTGGGGATCGGCGGGTGTATTCATGGCTTCAATAGTAACGGCTGCAGGATATCCGCGACGCGGAAAAATCCCTGTACATCGCGCGACGGCAGGCGGCCCAGCAGGGGGCGCAGGGGCGTGGCGATGAAAGTAAGCACCCGGGTCAGGCGGCGCAGACGGGCCTTGACCTCGGGGTCGGGGTTGCACTCGAAATAGACGTCGAGCGCCAGTTTACCCAGCGTGCGACCGACATCGTCGGGCAATTTACGCAAAGACACCAGCGAGGCCAGCATCTGGAACAGGTCATAGGCCTGGGCCAGCGGGCGCGACAGCGTCGAGCCGATGTTTTCCTCGAAATCGATGCGCCACAGTTCGCCGTCACGCAGGGTGATGTTGCGGATCTGGGCGCCGCCATGCCACAGCCCGCGGGCATGGAAGGCGGCCAGGTCGGCCGCGGCCGCGCGGGCCAGCCACAGCTGCGAGGTGGAGTCTTCGTTGCGGATGAGGTCGGCCAGGTCTTCACCCACGAATTCCAGGACGAGCAGGCCTTGTTCCTGCCACCACACTTCGGGCACGCGGCAGCCGGCCTGCAACAGTTGCTGCAGGCGCCGCGCCTCGTGCTCCAGGCCATTGCGCAGCAGCACGCCGGGACGGGGGAATTCACCCAGGAACAGCTTGCAGCCCACGCCCAGGAACAGCGCCCGCACATAGCGCAACGCATAGCTGACACCGCGCGCAAAACTGGGACGGCGGCGTTTGACGATGCAGCGCACGCCATCGATGGTTGCATCCCGCACCGACGGCTCGGTCTCGGCGTTCAGGCTGTCGAGCCAGGCGCGCAATCCGGGAGGCGCATTGTGGTGGACGGGCGGCTGGGTCAAAAGGTCCTCTGTACAAAACAGCTTGCGGCAGGCGTGCAGCCCGAAAGACTACACGCAAATGCCGGCGATCAAAGCCGGAAGAAGCACGGCAAAAAGAAAAAAAGCCGGCGCGCGGGCCGGCTTTTTTTACCGCGAAGTCCGGATTAGGACAGTTCGCCTTCGATCAGCACGGTGATGTCGACAACGACGTCGGCGTGCAGGGCGACCTGGATCGGGAATTCGCCAACGGCCTTGAGCTGGCCATTGGGCAGACGCACTTGCGCCTTCTCGATGCCTTCGAAACCGGCCTTCTTCAGACCTTCGGCGATGTCGGCGTTGGTGACCGAGCCGAACAGGCGACCGTCGACGCCGGCCTTCTGGGCGATCTTCAGCTGGAAGCCGTTGACGCGCTCGCCCAGGGCTTGGGCAGCGGCCAGCTTCTCGGCCTGGACCTTTTCCAGTTCAGCGCGGCGGGCTTCGAATTCCTTCAGGGCGGCGTCGGTTGCGCGACGGGCCTTCTTCTGGGGAATCAGGAAGTTGCGGGCGTAGCCATCACGCACGCGAACGACTTCGCCGAGGTTGCCCAGGTTGACGACTTTTTCGAGCAGAATAACTTGCATTTCAGTGCCCCGGATTAGTTGTGGTTGTCGGTGTAAGGCAACAGGGCCAGGAAGCGCGCGCGCTTGATGGCGGTGTCCAGCTGACGCTGGTAGATTGCCTTGGTGCCGGTCAGGCGAGCCGGGATGATCTTGCCGTTTTCTTGCACGAAGTCGCGCAGGGTGTCCAGATCCTTGTAGTCGATCTCTTCGACGCCGGCTGCGGTGAAGCGGCAGAACTTACGACGCTTGAAGAGCGGGTTCTGCTGCGTGAATTTGCGTTTTTCTTTGCGTTTTCCGAAGAAAGCCATGATATGTGCCTCTATGTTTGAGGGGACCGGATCAACCCTTTTCGGGCCCGATTCCCCATAACCTATCCGTATTCAGAAGGCGCCTTCGCGCCCGTTGCCCTTACCCGTCAAGCCACCAGCGGATCGCGTCCTGCGCTGCCGCTGATCTTGCGTGCCTGCTGCAGATGCAGCTTGAACTTCACGGAGTCTTTGCGGACGGGGGCCAGAAACCCCTGCACCTGCAATTCGGACCCCAGCGCCGTTCCTTTCAACAGCAACGCCAGATCGCCCAGTGCCACGGCCGAGATCGTCAGTTCCACACGGCGCGGATGGCCGGCTTCGATGACCTCGGATTCGTGCGCCAGCACCATTTCCAGTGCGGGCAGGCCGGCGGGAGTGTGGCGCAAAGGCTCGCATTCGAGAACGCGGGCGCTGAGTTCCAGCTTGTTCATCCTGCCAGGCACCAAGGGGACTTCATGGGTGGGCTCTGCGTGAGCCCTGCTTACTCGGCCTGAGCCGCGACAGCTTCCGCCGAAGCCTTGCGGGCTTCTTCACGCTCGACCGACTTCATCATGATCGAGGGAGTGGTCTGGGCCTTCTTGGTCTTGATGACCAGGTGGCGCAGGACGGCGTCGTTGTAGCGGAACGAGTGTTCCAGCTCATCCAGCGTGGCTTGGCCGCACTCGATGTTCAGGCAGACGTAGTGAGCCTTGACGAGCTTCTGGATCGGGTAGGCCAGTTGACGGCGACCCCAGTCTTCCAGGCGGTGAACCGAGCCGCCTTGGCCCGTGACCAGCGCTTGGTAACGCTCGACCATGGCGGGCACTTGCTCGCTTTGGTCGGGGTGAACGATAAACACTACTTCGTAGTGACGCATGAGTAAAACTCCTTGAGGATGTCTCGCAGGCCGTTTTCCAGTGCTTTCTCTATCACTGGTCTTTTGCTTCAGACTTGGCTTGCAAGGGGCAGCCCGCTACCCAAAAAGCATGGGTGGTCGAGCAAGAAAGCTCTCGATTATCACCGATCGGGCCTGTCGACGCAAGCCGCGGACGGATCAAGAAATGGGGGACGTGTTATTCGGCGCCCCCTGCCCGGCCGCTTGCGGCGCATCCGCAACGCCAATCGGCTGGGGACGGCTGACGAGGCTGACCATCACGTAGCTGATGATCATGAGCAGGAACCAAGAGCCCAGCTTGGCGATGGACACCATCTGCCAGACGTGGGCCTGGTTGGGATAGCGCCAGGCGTTGGCAAAGGTGCCGATGTTCTCGGCAAACCAGATGAACAGCGCCACCAGCACGAAGCCCAGCAACAGCGGCATGCGCCGGTAATCGCGCCAGATGCGGAAATACACCCAGGTGCGCGCGAACAGCACCGCCGTCAGCCCGAACAAGGCCAGGCGAAAATCGGGGATGAAATGGTGCGAGAAGAAATTCACGTAGATCAGCACCGACAGCACGACCGTCGCGGTCAACGGCGGATGCGCCCGGAAGCGGAAGTCGAACAGGCGCCAGACGCGCGCCAGGTAACTGCCGACCGCCGCGTACATGAATCCGGTGAACAGCGGCACCCCGCCGATGCGCAGCACGCTGGCCTCGGGGTAGATCCAGGACCCCGCCGCTGTCTTGAACAGCTCCATGCCGGTGCCGACCACATGGAACATGAGGATGACCTTGGCCTCGCTCCAGGTTTCCATGCGCAGCGCCAGCAGCGCGGCCTGGATGCCCAGCGCGGCAAGCGTCAGGAAATCGTAGCGGGCAAGCCAGGCGTCCTGCGGATACCACCAGTGCGTGGCCAGCAGCAAGGCGCACATCAGCCCGCCGAACAGACAGGCCCAGGCCTGCTTCACGCCGAAGCGGAAGAACTCATAAAGCGCCAGCCCGAAACGGCCGCGGCCGGCCAGGTGTCCGGCCAGCCGCGCTTCCCGATCCGCCAGTCTCGCGATGAGCGGCCAGTCGGTGGCCGCCGGATGACTCACGGAAGGCTCAGCCTTCCACCACGGCGTAAGCCGAGTGGTTGTGGATCGATTCGAAGTTCTCGGCTTCGACGCGGTAGCGCGCGATGCCGGGGTGGGCGTTCAGGCGAGCCGCCACGTCGCGCACCAGGTCTTCGACGAACTTGGGGTTGTCGTAGGCGCGTTCGGTGACGTATTTCTCGTCGGGGCGCTTGAGCAGGCCCCAGAGTTCACACGAGCCTTCGTCTTCGATCAGGCGGATGACGCCGTCCATGCTGATGTCGGATTCCAGGATGGCCGAAACCGTGACGTGCGAACGCTGGTTGTGCGCGCCGTACTCGGAAATGGCCTTGGAACACGGGCACAGGCTGGTCACGGGCACCTGCACCACCAGCTCGAACTCGACCTGGTCGCCCTGGGCGCGGGCGATCCACTGGACTTCGTAGTCCAGCAGGCTTTGCACGCCGGAGATCGGGGCGGACTTGTTGATGAAGTACGGGAAAGCGGCCGTGATGTCGCCGCGTTCGGCGTGCAGCAGCGGCAGCATGTCGGCGGCCATGGCGCGGAACAGCGTCGGCGTCATGGGGGTGCTGCGGTACTTTTCGAGCAGGGCCACGAAGCGGGACATATGCGTCCCTTTTTCTTCGGGGGGCAGCGCCACCGTCAGGGTCCAGTTGGCCACGGTGCCCTGGGGCGACCCGTCGGCGTTCTCGATGAGCATGGGGTGGCGCACGCCACGGATGCCCACGCGCTGGATCGGGATGTGCCGCGTATCCGCCGAGCTCTGGACGTCGGGCATCACGATGGCGGGGTCGATCGGAGAATTCATGTCGGCTTACCTGTCTGGGCGACGAGCGTGGCGTAAGCACGCAGACCCAGGAATCTTTAAGAGGGGGCCATTATCGCCCAAAGTCCAACGAGCGCCAGGGAAAACCCTTTCATTCGTAGGCCGACGGGGCCGGAACACACTGTTTCGCCAGGCGGGCCAAATACGACGCTGGCCCGCCCGCCAGCGGTCAGCCCAACAGCGCGGCGTAGCGGGTGCGGACCGATTGCTCGATGCCGGCGGCATCCAGGCCGATACCGGCCAGGAGCGCCAGCTGGTCGCCGTGGTCGATGAATTCGTCCGGAAAGCCCAGTTGCAGGACGGGAATCAGCACGCCTTCGGCGCTGAGCACTTCCAGCACGGCGCTGCCGGCCCCGCCCATGACGGAGGCGTCTTCGATCGTGACCAGCGCGTCGTGGCGGCTGGCCAGATCCAGGATCAGGGCGCGGTCGATGGGTTTGACAAAGCGCATGTCGGCCACGGTGGCGTCCAGTTTTTCGGCTGCGGCCAGCGCGGGTTGCACCAGGGTGCCGAAGCCCAGGATGGCGATCTTGCGGCCTTCGCGTCGCACCACGCCGCGGCCGATCTCGACCGTATCCAGGCCGGGCGCTTCGACGGCACCACACCCCGCGCCGCGCGGATAACGCACCGACGCCGGGCCCGGATACTGATAACAGGTGGACAGCAGCAGGCGGGTCTCGGCCTCGTCGGACGGGGTCGCGACCACCATGTTGGGCACGCAGCGCAGGAAGGCCGTGTCGTAGTTGCCCGCATGGGTGGCGCCGTCGGCGCCGACGATGCCGGCGCGATCAAGCGCGAAGGTGACGTCCAGGTTCTGCAAGGCCACGTCGTGGATGAACTGATCGTAGCCGCGCTGCATGAACGTGGAATAGATGGCCACCACCGGCTTTTGCGCTTCGCAGGCGATGCCGGCGGCGAAGGTCACGGCGTGCTGCTCGGCGATGCCGACATCGAAGTAGCGCAAGGGAAAGCGCTTTTCGAATTCGACCAGGCCGCTGCCCTCGCGCATGGCGGGGGTGACGGCGACCAGGCGGGAATCCTGCTCGGCCATGTCGCACAGCCAGGTGCCGAACACCTGGGTGAAAGTGCGCTTGCCCGGCGCCTTCGATTGCTGGATGCCCACGGCGGGGTCGAACTTGCCCGGGCCGTGATACAGCACCGGATCGGCTTCGGCCAGCTTGTAGCCCTGCCCTTTCTTGGTGACCACGTGCAGGAACTGCAGGCCTTGCAGCGCCTTCAGGTTCTGCAACGTGGGGA
The DNA here is from genome assembly GCF_059760725.1 of Achromobacter sp. 1014246743. NCBI lineage: Bacteria > Pseudomonadati > Pseudomonadota > Betaproteobacteria > Burkholderiales > Alcaligenaceae > Achromobacter > Achromobacter sp. 1014246743. The sequence continues at coordinate 20,688 of NZ_JCBANA010000017.1, read as the reverse complement.
CCAGCGCATCCAGGTCGTGGCCGTCGATGGGCCCGACGTAGTTGAAGCCGAATTCCTCGAACAGCGTGGCCGGCGTGACCATGCCCTTGGCGTGCTCTTCGAAGCGTCGCGCCAGCTCCAGCACCGGCGGCACGTGCTGCAGCACGGCGCGGCCGACGTTCTTGGCGGCGGCGTAGAAACGGCCGGACATCAGGCGGGCCAGGTAGCGGTTCAGCGCCCCCACCGGCGGCGAGATCGACATGTCGTTGTCGTTCAGGATCACCAGCAGGTTGATGTTGGGCGTGACGCCGGCGTTGTTCATGGCCTCGAAGGCCATGCCCGCCGACATCGCGCCATCGCCGATGACGGCGATGTGCTGGCGTTGCACGCCCGCGTTGCGCGAGGCCACCGCCATGCCCAGCGCGGCCGAGATCGAGGTGGACGAGTGCGCGGTGCCGAAGGCGTCGTACTCGGATTCGCTGCGCTTGGGAAAGCCCGAAATGCCGCCCTGCTGGCGCAGCTTGGCCATGCCGGCGCGGCGGCCGGTCAGGATCTTGTGCGGGTAGGACTGGTGGCCCACGTCCCAGACGATGCGATCATGCGGCGTATCGAAGACCTGGTGCAGCGCCAGCGTGAGTTCCACGGTGCCCAGGTTCGACGACAGATGGCCGCCGGTCTTGGAGACCGACTCCAGCACGAAGCCGCGCAACTCGTCGGCCAGCCGCTTGAGCTCGCGACGATCCAGGCGCTTGAGGTCTGCCGGGGATTGAATGCGGTCCAGTAAATCTGTCGTCATGCTTGTATGGGGTTCGTTTGCCCGGCCTGCAGTCAGCCCGGACGGGTCACGGTTCAGCGATCTCGAAGGACGATGAAATCTGCCAGCTGGGCCAGGCGCATGCCGGCGTCACCCAGCGGTTCAAGCGCGGCCAACGCGGTTTCGCGCAGTTCGCCGGCGAAAACACGGGCCTCGTCCAGGCCCAGCAGCGACACGTAGGTGGGCTTGTTTTCGGCGGCGTCCTTGCCCGGGGTCTTGCCCAGGCTGGCGGAATCGGCAGTGACGTCGAGAATGTCGTCCACCACCTGGAAGGCCAGGCCCATCGCTTGCGCGTAGACATCCAGCGCCTGACGCGAAGCCGAGCTGGCGCCCGCCACGATGCCGCCCAGCGCCACGCTGCACGCCAGCAAGGCGCCGGTCTTCATGCCGTGCATCATTTGCAGTTCGTCGCGCGACAGCGCCCGGCCGACACTGAACAGGTCGATGGCTTGCCCGCCGGCCATGCCCTGGCTGCCTGCCGCGCGCGCCAGCGACTGGGTCGCCTGCACGATCAGGGCAGGCGCGATCGGCATGGACGCCAGCAGGTCGAAGGCGAGCGGCTGCAGCGCATCGCCGGCCAGCATGGCGGTGGCTTCGTCGAATTGCACATGGGTGGTGGGGCGGCCGCGGCGCAGGACGTCGTCATCCATGCAGGGCAGGTCGTCGTGCACCAGGGAATAGGCGTGGATCAGTTCGACCGCGGCTGCGGCGCGATCCAGCGAGGCCTCGACGGCCAGCACGCTGCCGCTGACCGGGCAGGCCTGGCCTGCGGCGTAGACCAGCGCAGCACGCACCCGCTTGCCGCCACCGAGGACGGCGTAGCGCATGGCTTCATGCAGGCGGGCAGGCGTGGCGTCGACGGGCGGCAGCAGATCGTCGAGCACATCTTCGATGTGCCGCACACGGCCTTGCAACCACTCGGGGAAAGCGAGTTGAGTTTGCTTCATCCGATTCTTATTCGTCATCCAGCGCCGCCGGGTCCAGGGGGCGCAGCAAATCGCCTTCCAGGACCTTTACCTGCTGTTCGGCCTGGGCCAAGCGGTCCTGGCAGACCCGCGTCAGCTCAACGCCGCGCCGATAGGCGGCCAGCGATTGCTCAAGCGGCAACGAGCCGTCTTCCATGGCCGCGACCAGCGATTCCAGTTCGGCCAGCGCCGTTTCGAAATCCTGGGGCAAGGGACGGTCGCCGGTCTGCGGATCAGCTTGTGTGGGTTTGGCCAAACGGGTCTCCGAGGGCGCTAGGGGTGGATCAATCCGTGAATTGTACGAGATACCAGGACCACGCCCCGATGCGCCACTTTGCTCAGTCGGACGAGCCCGCGAGCCCCGCGATGGCGGCCCGCAGTGCCGGCGCCACCTGCGTGCGCAGGCCGGCTTCGGGCAACAGGCCCGCGGGGCCGCCACAGCTCATGACGAATACCCCTTCGCCCGTGACGGACGTGAACGGGACCGCCACCGCATTGATGCCGGACTGCCATTCGCCGATGGCGAAGCAGCAGCCGGTGTCGGCCAGCTCGGCGCGTGCGCGTTCGATCGCCGCCGCCGCGGGCGCAGCCGCGCCCAGACGGTCCAGCACCTCGGCGCAGGCGGCGGGTGGCAGGCTGGCCAGGTAGGCCCGGCCCATGGCGCTGTCCAGGCTGGCGCGGTAGCCCACCGGCAGGCGCAGGTACAGCGCGGACGAGCCGTGGATGGCCTCGACGTAGGTCATGGCGTCGCCGTCGAACGCGCCCAGCGCCACCGCGCCGCCGGTTTCCCGCGCCAGGTCGGTCATCGACGCCTTGGCCAGCTCGCGCACTTCCAGCCCGGCCAAGAGGCCAAAGCCCAGCGCCAGCACGCCATAGCCCGGCGAATACTTGCCGGTGTCCGGGTGGTAGCGCAGGTAGCCCAGCTCGGTGAGGGTGTAGGTGATGCGGCTGATGGTGGGCTTGGGCAGGCCGGTCAGGCGGGCCAGGTCCAGATTGCCCAGCGCGGCCACGCCGGGCCGAAAGCAACGCAGGACTTCCAGCCCGCGCGCCAGCGCGGTGATGAAGTCGGGCGACACCGGCCCCTCGCCCACGGCGCCGGCCCGCTTGCGGCGGGCGGGGGCGCTCAGCTCCAGCTTCTGGTCTGGCTTGGCGGCGGGATGGGGGATGCGCTTGGGGTCAGAAAAAGATTGCATTTCTATTCGCTTCGTTTTTATAGTTTATTTCGAATGCCAAAACTAAATTCCAATATACGGAATATTAAACGTGATTTCAAGGGGAAAACATGATTCGCAAACGCTACAAATTCCTGGCCGCCCTGCTGCTCGGCGTGGCCGCCCTGGGCGGCGCCCAGGCCGACACCTATCCGTCGCGCCCCATCAAGGTGGTGTCGCCCTTCCCGGCCGGCGGCGCCACGGACGTGCTGACCCGCGTGCTGGCCGAACGCATGGCCAAGACGCTGGGCCAGCCGATGATCGTCGAGAACAAGGCCGGTGCGGGCACCTCGATCGGCGCGGCCTTCGTCTCGCGTGAAGCGCCGGATGGCTACACCATCCTGATGGCCACCAATTCCACCCTGGTGACCAACCGCTATCTGTATAAGGAACTGCCCTACGATCCCGACGGCTTTGCGCCGATCGGCATGGTGGGCATCGGCCCGCTGGTGCTGCTGTCCAGCCCCAAGCGGCCGTTCAACAGCACCCAGGACATCGTGGCCTACGCCAGGCAGAACCCGGGCAAGCTGACCTTCGCCACGTTCGGTGCCGGCACCTCGTCGCACCTGGCCGGCGAACTGTTCAAGCAACGCGCGGGTATCGACATCCTGCACGTGCCGTTCAAGGGCGCGACCCAGGCGCTGCCCGCCCTGATCAGCGGCGACGTGGACCTGTTCTTCGACATGGTCGCCACCGGCATGCCGCAGGCCGAGGCCGGCAAGGTCAAGGTGTTCGGCATCACCAGCCCCACCCGCCTGGCCACCGAACCCAATCTGGCAACGCTGGCCGAACAGGGCTACCCCGCGTTCGACATGACCGCCTGGTTCAGTTTCGTGGCGCCCAAGGGCACGCCCGCGCCGGTGCTGGACAAGTTGCAGACGGCGCTGACCGAGACGCTGAAGGACGAGGCGGTGCGCAAGCGCCTGCTGGACATGGGCATCGACCCGCGCTCCGGCACCGCAGCCGAGCTGGACAAGCAGGTCAAGACCGAACAGCCCATCGTGTCGCAATTGATCAAGCACGCCAACATCGTGCTGCAGTAAGTCTAGCGGCACTCCGTCACGCGGCAACAAGACTGCCCGCGCGGTTTCCTGAAAAAACAGGCCCTAACGCCTGGATACAGAACCCGCGCCGCCCCGGCTGCTAAGGTGAAAAACGAAGGCGGGCGCCCCGCCCGCCCCCGTTACACCGACGCCCGGGAGCCCGATGCCACAGACCGATGCCCGCTACGCCCGACTGGATGCCGCCCGTTGGCTGGCCGCCGCCGCGGTGGTGCTGCTGCACAGCGCCGCCCTGATCGTCAGCGACCCCTCGGCCTACGGCCACGGCGCCTGGCTGGCCGCCAATCTGTATGACTCGGCGGCCCGCTGGTGCGTGCCGGTGTTCGTGATGGTCAGCGGCGCGCTGCTGCTGGACCCGTCCAAGCCGCAGGATGCGCGCCGGTTCTACACCCGGCGCATGGCGCGGATCTGCGCGCCGCTGGTGTTCTGGACCCTCTTCTACCTGCTGTGGCGCACGGGCCTGGACTGGTGGGACGACGGCCGCGTGGACGTTTCGTTCTGGCCCCGCAAGGTCGCCCAGGGCGAGCCCTACTACCACCTCTGGTACCTCTACATGATCGTGGGCCTGTACCTGTTCGCGCCCCTGGTGCGCGCGCTGTACGTGCGCAGCACGCCGCAATCGCGGTCGTTGTGGGTGGTGGGCATCCTGGGGCTGGCCATCCTGGAAGCGTTGTACCGCCGCGCATTGGGCGCCCAGCCGGGCTTTTTCCTGACCTGGTTCCTGCCCTACCTGGGCTACTTCGTGGCGGGGCGCCAGATCTTCGATGGCGAAATGCGCATCCCGCGCCCCGCATGGGTGCTGGCCGCCAGCGTGGCCGCCACCGCCCTGGGCGTGCACGTGATGTCCAACGGCCATACGCTGGACACCTACTTCTACGACTACTTCAGCCTGACCGTGCCGTTCATGTCGCTGGCCGCGTTTCAATGGATCGTGTCGTCGCCCCGGCTGCCGCGGCTGGCCGCGCTGGCGCCGCTGACCTTCGGCGTGTATCTCATCCACCCGGTGTTCCTGGACCTGGCGCATCGCGCCGGTGCCTTCGGCGGCGGACGCAACGACGCCTGGGCCGTTCCCCTGCTGACCCTGGCCGTCTTCGGATTGTCGGCGGCCAGCAGCTGGCTGATGAGACGCCATCCGGCCACGCGCAGGCTGGTCTGAAAAACCTACGCGGCGAAGGGTTAATCGGCGGGCTGAACGGCGGGTTGATCGGCTTTTGCGCCAAGTCAAATCGGGGTGCCCCGATCTTCACCAAGCTTCACCGATCTTCACGGGCGTGGGGAAAAGGGTTGGGGTACAATTTGCGGCCCCAAGCTCAAGCCGTACTGGCTTTTCATCGCCGGGCCGCCCCGAGAACGACGCCCCCGGTGAGGGGCACTCAGCCCACAGACCTGCGGCGCTTTGGGGGAAATATTCATCCGAGCGGAGGGAATCATGACCGACATCGGTCGGATGGCACATGTTGTGCCAGCTCGCACCCAGCTACCCGTCAGTGCTTATTTTGACGAAGCCCTCTTTGCCCGCGAGCAAGAACTCATTTTCAAGCAATCCTCGCAGTACGTCGGCCACCAGAAGCTGGTGCCGGACGTCGGGGATTGGCGTACGTTGGCGCAGGAAAGCGGAGGGCGCGTGCTGGTTCGCAACCAGCAAGGCGTTGAACTCATCTCAAATGTCTGCCGCCACCGCCAGGCATTGATGCTGGGCGGCCAGGCCGGCGACGTGACGGGCACCTGCAATTCGCACGGCAACCTGAAGGCCACGGGCGGCAACATCGTCTGCCCGCTGCACCGCTGGACGTACAACAACCAGGGTGAGTTGCTGGGCGCGCCGCAGTTCGACACGACGCCCTGCATGAACCTGCAGAAGTTCCGCCTGCGCGATTGCCACGGCCTGCTGTTCGAAGGCCCGCGCGATCCGGCCGCCGACATGGCGCCGCTGTTCTCGCGGCCCGAGTTCGATTTCGGCGACTACGTGCTGGACCACGTCGAAGTGCACCAGTGCAACTACAACTGGAAGACCTTCATCGAGGTCTACCTCGAGGACTACCACGTCGGCCCGTTCCATCCGGGCCTGGGCCGCTTCGTCACGTGCGACGACCTGACCTGGGAGTTCAACGACTGGTACAGCCTGCAGAAGGTCGGCGTGCACAACGCGCTGGCCCAGCCGGGTTCCGATGTGTACAAGCAATGGCACGACCGCCTGCTGTCGTTCCGCGAGGGTGACGCCCCGGATTTCGGCGCGGTCTGGGTCACGTATTTCCCGACCCACATGATCGAGCTCTATCCGCACGTGCTGGTGCTGTCGACGCTCTACCCCAAGAGCCCGCAGGAAACCGTGAACGTGGTCGAGTTCTACTACCCCGAGGAAATCGCCGCCTTCGAGCGCGAATTCGTCGAGGCGCAGCGCGCGGCCTACATGGAAACGGCCATCGAAGACGACGAGATCGCCGAACGCATGGACGCCGGCCGCAAGGCCCTGATGCTGCGCGGCGTGAACGAGACCGGTCCCTACCAGTCGCCGATGGAAGACGGCATGCAGCACTTTCACGAGTGGTATCGCCGCATCATGCAGGAACGGCTGTAAAGCCCCCTTCATGACAAAAGGCCTTGCGATCGCAAGGCCTTTTTCTTTTGCTGCGGGCGCCCGCACACGATCAGCCGGCCGCCGCGTCAGCGCCCCAGCACGCCCGCCACGGTACGCTCGCCGATGGCCAGGCCCACCGTCATGCCCACGCCCGAATGCATCACCGCCACCGTCGTGGCCGTATCCACCGGCAGCACCGAGAACGGCGCCGGGCCGTGCGTGCCGTACACGCCCTGCCAACGCTCCAGCACCCGCAGCCGCGCGCCCAGCGCCTGCGACGCCAGGTCCAGCATGGCGTCGTCGATGGCCTCGTCGTTGAACGGCAACGCGTCCTGGCCGTAGCGATGCGAGTCGCCGATGATCAGTTCGCCATGCGGCGTGGGGCTGATCAGCAGATGGATGCCGTTTTCCAGCAGCATGGGGCTGCGCGCCTGGATCACGTCGCGCAGCGCCAGCGCCGACGGCAGGTCGGAAAACGCACCATAGTGCACGCAGGACAGGCCCGTCAGCAGAGGCCGGTCCAACGCCATGGGACGCGTCTCGAACGCGGCGCGCAGCATCTGCAGGCGCGTCACTTCCAGGTTCAGCGGCGCAAAGTGCTCGGGCAACAGCGTCAGGTAGTCGTGCCCCGGGCAGACGAATACGTGCGAGCCCGCGAAGTCGCCCGCGGTGGTCGCAACCTGCCCTTGTTCGACGGCGCGCGCCAGCGTGCCAGTGATGAATTGCACGCCCAGCGATTCGGCCAGGTAGCGGGTGATGGCGGGCAGCGCTTCGCGCGAATAGATCTGCAGGTCGTCCTGGCCATACAGCGCGGCGCAGTGATGCGCCAACTGGCCGTCGTACAGCTTGGCCACTTCGCGGGCCGACAACAGTTCGGCGCGATAGCCTTCCTGGCGCAGCCGGGTCTGGGCGAATTCGTCCAGCACCTCGGCTTCGTCGGCGTTGCGGGCCAACACCAGCGCGCCGTTGGCGCGAACGTGGAACTGCGCCTTGTCGGCCAGTTCCAGCCACAGCTCGCGCGCCTGCTGGGCGTGCGACAACATCATGCCCGGCGCCTGGCCGGTCACGATGACCTGGCCGAAGTTGCGGATGGTAGCGCCGTGCGCCTGGCGGCTGCGCTCGATCACGGCCACGGACAGGCCGCGCTTGGCGGCCGCCCAGGCATGCGCGATGCCGAGCATGCCCGCGCCGACCACGATTACGTCGAATTTTTTCATCTGAATGGCAATGCGAGAAGACTGGCGGGGGAAGCGCCCGCGGGCGCTTCCCGGCTTGCGGCCCGAAGGCTTACTTCTTCTTGGGCTCGGACTTGCCGTCGTAGCGGCGGGTCCACTCGGCGATGATGCGTTCGCGATTGGTGGCGGCCCAGACGAAGTCGTTCTTGATCATGCGCTTGGTCAGGTCGGCCGGCAGGTTGGGATTGGACGTGGCGATCGAGGGAATCGCGAGCACGGCGAAGTTGGCCTTGTACAGCTCGTTGGCTTCGCGGCTGGCCGAGAAGTCAGCCAGCTTGCGCGCGGCTTCCAGGTTCTTGGTGCCCTTGACGATGGCGGTCGCTTCGACTTCCCAGCCCAGGCCTTCGGACGGGAACACGGCTTCGACCGGCGCGCCATCGGCCTTCAGCTTGGCGGCGCGGTAGTCAAACGACACGCCGATCGGGAATTCGCCGGCGGCTGCCATGTTGCAAGGCTTCGAACCCGAGTGCGTGTACGAACCGATGTTCTTGTGCAGGGCGTCCATGTAGGCCCAGCCCTTCTCTTCACCGAAGATCTGCAGCCACGCGCTGACGTCCAGGAAACCCGTGCCCGACGAGGCCGGGTTCGGCATGACGATCTTGCCGGCGTAGACCGGCTTGGTCAGGTCTTGCCACGAGGTGGGCTTGGGCAGCTTCTGCTTTTCGGCTTCGACGGTGTTAAAGCAGATGGCGGCGGCAAAGCCGTCCATGCCGACCCAGGTGGGCTCGGCCTTGGCATCGCGCATGTTGGCGGCGATCTGGTCCAGGCCCTTGGGGGCGTAGGGCTGCAGCATGCCTTCCTTGTCCATCAGGCCCAGCGAGGTGCCGGCCAGGCCCCAGATGACGTCGGCCTTGGGGTTGTTCTTCTCGGCCAGCAGCTTGGCGGTGATGATGCCGGTGGAATCACGGACCCACTGGATCTTGATGTCGGGATTGGCCTTTTCGAAGGCAGCCTGGTAGACCTTGATCTGGTCCGCTTCCAGCGCCGTATAGACGGTCAGCGAGGTTTCGGCGGACGCGGCGCCCATCGTGCCCATCAGGGCGGCGGACAGTGCAAGCAGCTTGAAGCGATTCATGAGGAAACTCCGTGGGTGAGCGGAAAAAAGCGTGAGTCGGGGCGCCACGGCGGGCGCATGCCTGCCGCGGTGCAGTGCGAAAAAGGGTTCAACGGTCGTTCGGTGGCGGCCTCAGGGACGCTGCCCCGCCGCCAGGCGGGTCTCGATATCGGCGATGACGCCGGGCAGGTCTGCCACGGTGTCGATCAGGTAATGCGGCGCGGCAGGGGCCAGTTCCTGGCTGGCGCGATCGCGCGCCTGCTGGCGGCCGGCGTCATCCAGGCTCAGGTATTCGTCCAGCGTCAGGCCGGCGGCGTTGCCGGACAGCAGCAGGCCGACCGTCCACATGCCGGCGCGGCGGCCTTCTTCGATGCCGGGGGCGGTGTCGTCGACCTTGATGCAGCCGGCGACGTCGGACAGGCCCAGTTCCACCACGTTCTTGAGCGCCATGGCGGGCGCCGGACGGGCGCGCGGCACGTCGTCGCTGGCGACGATGCAATCGGGTTCCAGGCCTTCGCTGGCGGCGCGTTCCACCACACGGCGCATCACGCTGCCGGGGTAGCCCGAGCACGAGCCGATTCTCAGGCCGCGCTGGCGCAGCGCGCGCAGCAGCTCGGCGGCGCCGGGGATGGCAGCCGAGTATTGCGCCACCTTGTCCAGTTGCATCGGCAGGAAGCGTTCGTAGATGGCGGTCACGTCGTCATCGGTGGGCAGGCGGCCGAACTGGGCCTGGTACTGCCGGGCGATGGCGGGCTCGTCGCACAGGGCGCGGATGTGGTCCCACTTGCCCACGCCCATCGGGCCGCGGGCCTGTTCCAGCGTCACGTCCATGCTGAACTGCGCGAAGGCATCCACGAACACCTTGGTGGGCGCGAAGGAACCGAAGTCCACCAGCGTGCCGGCCCAGTCGAAAATCACCGCTTCCAGGCGGACGGGCAAGGGCGAAACAGTCATGAGGGTCTTCCTTCAGAAGTATTCAATCAAAGGGCGGCGGGACGGCGCCAGGCCTGGCTGCGCGCCACCAGGGCGCGGCTGGCCAGGTGCAGCGCCAGCGCCGCGACCGCCGAGCTGGCCATGATCACCGTGCACATGGCGGCGGCCGGACCGATGAAGCCGGCGTCATCCATGTTCAGCACCGCAACGGCGGCCAGCACCGTGTTCGGGCTGTACAGGAACACCACGGCCGACACGGTGGTCATGGCCGAGACGAACAGGTAGCGCGCCACATCCAGCGCGGCCGGCAGGCACATCGGCAGCGTCACGCGCACGAAGGTGGTCAGACGCGGCACTTTCAGCGAGGCGGACGCGGCTTCGAATTCCGGGTCCAGCGCGTTCAAGGCGGTCGCGGCCGTGAGGTGGGCGCTGGTGTAGAAGTGCACCACTGTGCACAGCACCAGCAGCGGCATGGTGCCGTACAGCAGGTTCAGCGGATTGGCGGGGCTGTTGAAGAAGAAGATGTAGCCCAGGCCCAGCACCAGGCCCGGCACGGCCATCGGCATCAGCGCCAGCATGCCGACCGTGCCGCGCAGCCCGCGCGCCACCGTGCCGCGGGCCGGCACCTTTTCCATCATCCAGGCGCCCAGGAACACCACCACAGTACCCAGCACGGCCGTGCAGAACGCCAGTTCCAGGCTGTTGCGCCAGGCCAGCCAGCCCCCGCCGTCCATATTGTCGAAATCGTACGAACGCAGCGACATCGACAGGTTGTACGGCCACATCTTCACGAACGAGGCCCACACGGCCACGCCGATGATCAACAGCAGGAAACCCGCCATCACGCCGGCCAGCAGCAGGAAGGCCGCGTCACGACGGCGGTTGACGCCCGCCGCGTAGGGCTGGGCGCGGCCGCTCATCTGGGCGCCCTGGCGGGCACGCAGGCGGCGGTCCAGCACGAAGGTCAGCACGGCGGGCAAGAGCAGCAGGATGCCGATGGCGGCGCCCTTGGGGAAGTTCAACTGGCCGACCACGGCCTTGTAGGCTTCCATCGCCAGCACGTTGTAGTCGCCGCCCACCACCTTGGGCACGCCGAAATCGGTGACGGTCAGCGTGAACACGACGCAGCAGGCCGAGAACACGGCATAGCGGGTGCCAGGCAGCGTCACCGTCATGAAGGTGCGCAGCGAGCCCGCGCCCATGGCGCGCGCCGCGTCGTACAGACGGCCGTCGGCCAGCGCCAGGCCGGTCAACAGGATCATCAGGGCATGCGGAAAGGTGTAGAAGACCTCGCCGGCCACGATGCCCCAGAAGCCATAGATGGTGGCGCCACCGAACAGGCCCTTGAGCAGGCCCTGGTTGCCCAGCAGGTACACCAGCGCAATGCCGGGCAGCAGCGACGGCGCCAGCAGCGGCAACAGCGCAATGGTGCGCAGGAGGCCCTTGCCGGGAATGCGGCTGCGGGTCAGCGCGTAGGCGAAGGCGTAGGCGCACGGCACCACCAGCATCATGGTGACCGCGCCTACGGTCAGGCTGCGCCCGACCATGGCGAGAAAGCCATCGGCGCCGATGATGCCCAGCACCACCGACATGCCGGCCCAGTCGCCATTGCCGTCGGTCACGGACTTGACCAGGATGGCCGCCAGCGGCAGGGCCAGGAACAGCAGCAGGAACAGCGCCAGGGCGGCCTGCCCCAGCGTCAGGCCCAAGCGGCCGATCCAGCCCGGCAGGGGCCGGCGGCCCAGTGGCGCAGCGACGGGCACGGCGGGGGCGGCGGCGGGCGCGGGCACGGCGGGCGCGCTGGCCGGCACCGCGGAATCAAGCGTAGGCGCGAATCGCATGGCGCGGCAGCTCCACCCAGCAACGGCTGGCAGCGTGAGGGCCCAGCAAGGCGTCTCCGGTTTCGGGGGATACGATCGAATGCACCGTGGCGCCGGGCACGCCTTCCAGGCGCAGCGCCAGGCGGTAGCCGCGGCCCAGGAACACGCCGTCCAGCACGTCGGCCAGCATGGTATTGGGTTCTTCGGGACGCGCCACGCTCACGCGCACGGCTTCGGGGCGCACGAACAGCTTGCCCACGTTGCGCTCCAGCGCCTCGTCCACCGCCAGTTCCTGGCGGCCAACCCGGGCGCGGTGCGCATCGATGCGTTCGAACGGCAACCAGTTGGCTTCGCCGACGAAATCGGCGATGAAGGCCGACCCCGGCTGGCGATACAGTTCGCGCGGCGTGCCGAACTGCTCGATGACGCCGCCATTCATGACCGCGATGCGGTCGGCCATCACCATGGCCTCTTCCTGGTCGTGCGTCACCATCAGGGTGGTGATCGACAGGCGCTTTTGCAGCGCGCGCAATTCAATGCGCAGGTGCTCGCGCACCCGGGCATCCAGCGCCGACATCGGCTCGTCCAGCAACAACAGGGACGGCGACGGCGCCAGCGCGCGGGCCAGGGCCACGCGCTGCTGCTGGCCGCCGGAAATCTGCCCCGGATATTTATGCGAGGCGCCGGCCAGCCCGACCAGCGTCAGCATTTCCTCGACCCGGTCGGCCACGTGCTTGCGATGGGCGCGCTTGCCGCTCAGGCCATAAGCCACGTTCTGGGCGACGGTCAGGTTGGGAAACAGCGCGTACGACTGGAACAGGATGCCGTAGTCGCGCTCCTGCGGCTCGGCGTGGGAAATATCACGGCCGGACAGCAGGATCTTGCCGCTGTCCTGGCGTTCCAGCCCGGCAATGGCGCGCAGCAAAGTGGTCTTGCCGCAGCCGGAGGGCCCCAGCAGGCACACCAGCTCGCCCGCCCGAATATCCAGGGACACATCGGACAGCGCCGTGTGGGCGCCAAACCGCTTGACCAGGTTGCTGACCGACAGGAAGCCCCCGCGCTGCGCTCCGCTCTGGGGCGAAGCGCCCGTCGGAATCGTGTCTGTATCGCGTTGGGGCTGTAGGGGCATGGTGCCTCCGGTCTGGGAACGAAGGCAGTATGGAAGCCGCGTATTGAGTGTTTATGACACTTCGCGCAAATGCAGTAATAAAAACATCAAATTATTTTGGTGTACTGGCGGTCTTGCGCATTGCGTCCATTACCAGGCCCCACAACACCGTGCTCGTCGCCGAACTGAAATCCTTCTATGCCGTGGCTCGCTGCGGCACCGTCACCAAGGCCGCCGCCCAGCTGGGCGTGAGCCAGCCCACGGTGACGGGGCAACTGCGCCAGTTGGAATCGCGCTATGGCGTCGAACTGTTCCACCGCCAGGGCCGCGGCATGCGCCTGTCGGACGCCGGGCACAGCCTGATGCCCATGGTGGAAAAGCTGGTACAGCAGGAAACCGAGATCGATTTCCGGCTGCGCGACGCCAGCGACCTGCGCGAAGGCAACCTGCGAGTCGGCGCCACCGGCCCCTTCTACATCATGGATACGGTGCGGCGCTACAACCAGCGCTACCCGGGCATCGACCTGACGGTGACCATCGGCAATTCGCAAAGCATGCTGCAGGCGCTGCACGACTATCGCATCGAGATTGCCACGTCGTCATTTCTGATGGATGACAAGCATCTGTACCGCCGCCTGATCGCGGCGGACCCGATCCGCGTGGTCACCCACCGTGACCACCCGCTGGCCCGGCGCGGCCAGGTGGCGCTGGCGGACCTGGCCGACCACGCGCTGCTGCTGCGCGAGCCTGGCTCGATGACCCGCCAATTGACGGAAGACGCCCTGCAGGCCGCCGGCGTCAGCGTCAAGCGCACGCTGGAAATCGGCAGCCGCGAATCGATCCGCCAGGCGATCCTGTGCGAACTGGGCATCAGCCTGATCCCGTCGCGTGAAATTCCCTCGCATCCCGATCTGGTCGCGCTGGACATCCAGGGCGCGGACATCGTGATGCATGAATACCTGTACTGCCTGCGCGAGCGCCAACCGGTGCAGCTTATCGCGCGCTTTCTGGAGATGGCGCCGGCAGCCGGCTGATCCACGGATCACTGCCCGCCTCTTCCCCTTGCGGCCACTCAGGAGACAAACATGGCCTTGACCTTGCAGGACATCGAGCAGCTTTTCCTGGAACGCGGGCACCGTTCCTATCATGGCGAATCCGTCAGTCATCTGCGGCATGCGCTGCAGACCGCGGCGCTGGCCGAACGCAACGGCGCCAACGCGCCGTTGATCACGGCCTGTCTGTTGCACGACCTGGGCCACCTGATCGCCGACCACCCCGACACTCCCACCCTGCGCGGCATCGACGACAAGCACCAGTATTTCGTGCTGCCATTCCTGCGCGGGCTGTTCAGTTCGGCGGTGCTCGACCCGATCCGGCTGCACGTGGAGGCCAAACGCTACCTCTGCTACGTGGAGCCGCAGTATGAAGCGTCGCTGTCGCAGGATTCGAAGCGCAGCCTGGCGCTACAAGGGGGCAGCTTCGATGCGGGCCAGGCGGTGGATTTCGCCAGCATGCCGGGCGCGCCGGATGCGATTCGGCTGAGGCGCTGGGACGACATGGCCAAGGTGCCCGGCCTGGCCACGCCGCCGCTGGACCACTTCCTGGAGATCGCCGAAAGCGTCTCGGGCCGGGTCAAGCTGGCGGCGGTCTGGTAAGACGAAAGGCGCTTATTCGCCCTTGGCCACCGGCCGGGACGGATCGCTGCACCATTCGCTCCAGGACCCCGGGTACAGGCGCGAACCGGACAGGCCGGCGATTTCCATCGACAGCAGGTTGTGGCAGGCGGTGATGCCCGAGCCGCACTGGTGCACGATGGCCTTGGGATCGCGGCCGTCCAGCAAGGCCGTGAATTCCTCGCGCAGCACGGCCGCGTCCTTGAAGCGGCCGTCGGCCTGCAGGTTCTGGCCGTTCGGGCGGTTCAAGGCGCCCGGAATGTGGCCGGCCACCGGGTCCATGGGCTCGACCTCGCCGCGGTAGCGGTTGGCCGCACGCGCATCGATCACGGTAAAGGCGGGCTGGGCGATGTTGTCCAGCACGGCTTTCGCGTCGACGCTGCCCACGAGCGGGGCACCCGGCGCCACCGGCGCGCCCGCCTGCACGGCCGGCGCGGGCTCGGTCGCGGTGGACAGGCCGGCGGCCACCCAGGCCTGCCAGCCGCCGTCCAGCACCGCGACCTGGTCGTGGCCCAGCCAGCGCAGCATCCACCACAGGTGCGCGGCGTACATGCCGCCGCTGGCGTCGTAGGCCACCACCAGGGTCTGCGGCGTCACGCCGTGCGCGGCCATCAGTGCGCCGAATTGGGCGCGGTCGGGCAGCGGATGACGGCCGTTCTTGCCGGTACGCGCCGCGGCCAGTTCGGTTTCGTGGTCCAGGTAGCGGGCGCCGGGAACGTGGCCGGCGGCATAGGCCTCGCGGCCGGCGGCGTGGTTGATCAGGTCGTGGCGCACGTCGAACACGCGCACGTCCGCGGCGCCAAGGCGCGCGGCCAGGTCGGCTGCGGAAATCAGGGTCGTCGTCATCAGGCAGGCTCCTTTCGCTTCATCGGGTTCGCGGCGTCAGGCCGGCTTGGGGTCGCGCATGGTGCGCCAGACCGACAGCAGGCCCGCCGAAATGATCAGGCCCATGCCGGCCCAGGCCAGGCCATCCAGGGTGTCACCCCAGAAGCCCATGCCGATCAAGGCCGCGAAGATAATCGTGCTGTATTGCAGGGCGGCGGTCAGCAGCGCCGACCCCATGCCGAACGCGCGGGTCATGGCGAGTTGGCCGAACAGCCCTGCCACCCCCACGCCCAGCAACGATGCGTAGCCGGTCCAGTCGGCGTGGCCCCAGCCCTCGAAGCCCAGGCCGGCGAAGCTGGACGCGCAGACCGCCACCGAGAAGAACAGGACCGTGCGCCATTCGGGTTCGCCGATGCGTCCCAGTTGGCGGATCTGCATCATGGCGATGGCGGACATGGCGCCTGCGCCCAGGCCCAGCAAGGCGGCCAGCCACTGGTCTTCGTTGATGCTGGGACGCAGCACGGCTATCACGCCCAGGAAGCCCAGCGCCACGGCGGCGATGCGCACCGGGTCGCGCTGCGCCCCACCCCACCCCAGCATCCAGCAGGCAATGAACAGCGGTGCCGTGTAGTTCAGGCTGGTGGCGGTGGCCAGCGGCAGGTGGGCAATGGCGAAAAAGCCCAGCCACATCGAGGTGACGCCGGACAGGTTGCGCCAGATGTGCAGCTTCCAGCTGGTGGGAACGATGGATTGGCGGCCGGCGCGGGCCCAGAGCAGCAGCAGGATCACCGACGGCAGGCCCCGGAACAGCACCACCTGCGGCAGCGACGCGCCATGCTCGGTGCCCAGTTTCACGAACGAGCCCATGACGGCGAACATGGCGGACGCCAGCAACATCCAAAGTGCCTGCATGGGGGGATTGCGCTCAGGTGAAAGTGAGGGGGAATAAGGGAAAGCGATACTATACTCTCCGTCACCGGACGCGGCGCCGCCAGTCGGGGAACTGGCGCGGCGCCGCACAGTCAAAGCCGGGGTATTTCCCGCTCGCAGAGGAACAAAAAAACATGAAACGCATTGTCCTGTTCGTCATCACCAACCTGGCCGTCATGCTCGTGCTGTCGGCCACGCTACGCATCCTGGGTGTAGACCGCTACATCACGGCCAACGGCCTGAACCTGAACGCCCTGTTGATCTTCTCGGTGGTCGTCGGCTTCACCGGCGCGATCATCTCGCTCCTGATCAGCAAGCCCATGGCCAAATGGAGCACCGGCGCCCAGGTGCTGGATCCGAACGCCCCGCGCAACCAGCGCGAAGCCTGGCTGCTCGATACCGTCCACCAACTGGCCGACCGCGCCGGCATCGGCCGTCCCGAAGTCGCCATCTACGACGGCGCGCCCAACGCCTTCGCCACTGGCGCCTTCAAGAACGACTCGCTGGTCGCCGTGTCCACCGGCCTGCTCGAAAGCATGAGCGAAGAAGAAGTCGCCGCCGTGCTGGCCCACGAAGTGGCTCACATCGCCAACGGCGACATGGTCACCCTGACCCTGATCCAGGGCGTGGTCAACACCTTCGTCGTGTTCCTGGCCCGGGTCGTCGGCTACTTCATCGACCGCGTCGTGTTCAAGAACGAACGCGGCATCGGCCCCGGCTACTACGTCACGGTGCTGGTCTGTGAGATCATTTTCGGCATCCTGGCCTCGATCATCGTGGCCTGGTTCTCGCGCCAGCGCGAATACCGTGCCGACGCCGGCTCGGCCCACCTGATGGGCGCCCGCGAACCCATGATCCGCGCCCTGGCCCGCCTGGGCGGCCTGGAACCGGGCGAGCTGCCCAAGTCGTTCGAAGCCTCCGGCATCACCGGCAAGGGCGGCCTGGCGGCCATGTTCGCCTCGCACCCGCCGATCCCGGCCCGCATCGCCGCCCTGCAGAACGCCCGCGTGATCTGATCGCTGCCCCCCCGGGGCCGTGGCAGCCGCCACGACCCCGGGCATGAAAAATGGCCCCTTGAGCGATCAAGGGGCCATTTTGTCTGGCGTGCGTGGCATCAGCACTCGACGATGTTCACCGCCAGGCCGCCGCGCGCCGTTTCCTTGTACTTGGTCTTCATGTCGGCGCCGGTTTCGCGCATGGTCTTGATGACCGAATCCAGCGACACATAGTGCTGGCCGTCGCCGCGCAGCGCCATGCGGGCCGCGTTGACCGCCTTGATGGACGCCATGGCATTGCGCTCGATACAGGGAATCTGCACCAGGCCGCCCACCGGGTCGCAGGTCAGGCCCAGGTTGTGCTCCATGCCGATCTCGGCGGCGTTCTCGACCTGCTCGACCGAGCCGCCCAGCGCAGCCGCCAGGCCTCCCGCCGCCATCGAACACGCCACGCCGACTTCGCCCTGGCAGCCGACCTCGGCGCCCGACAGCGACGCGTTGTACTTGTACAGCAGGCCCACGGCCGCCGCGGTCAGCAGGAAATCGCGCACGCCTTCGCGGTTGGAGCCGGGGACAAAGCGGTCGTAGTAGTGCAGCACCGCCGGGATGATGCCCGCCGCGCCGTTGGTGGGCGCCGTGACCACCCGGCCGCCTGCGGCGTTTTCCTCGTTGACCGCCATGGCGTACAGATTGACCCAGTCCATCACCGACAGCGGGTCGGACAGCGTGCGCTCGGCGCGCTGGGTCAGGTTGCGGTACAGCTCGGGGGCGCGGCGGCGCACCCGCAGCGGACCGGGCAATTCGCCGTCCGCCTCGGGGTAATTGATGCCACAGCCGCGCGAGACACAGTCCTGCATGACCTGCCAGATGCGGTCCAGGCCGCCTGAAATCTCGCCGGCGTCGCGCCAGGTGAGTTCGTTCTGCATCATCAGCTGCGCCACCGACAGGCCGCTTTCGCGGCACATGCCCAGCAGCTCGCGGCCGGTGCGAAACGGATACGGCAACTGGTCGTGCGCCGCGATGACCTGGCTGTTGGACGCGCCCGCCGTCACCACGAAGCCCCCGCCCACCGACAGGTAGCGGGCCTCGCGCAGCGATTCGCCGTTGGCGTCGAAGGCGTGGAATTTCATGCCGTTGGGGTGCTCGGCCATGGCTTCGCGGCGGTAGAACATCATGTGTTCCTTTTCCACGAACGGCACCGGGTAATGGCCCAGCAGCGGCAACTGGCGGCTGGCGCGCACCGACGCGATCATGCCGGCGATGGCCGCCGGGTCGACCGTGTCGGGGGCCTCGCCCATCAGGCCGAGCAGCACCCCCTTGTCGGTGCCGTGGCCCTTGCCCGTGGCGCCCAGCGAGCCGTAAAGCTCGGCGCGCACATTGGCCACCTGCGGCAACAGGCCGTCGCGTTCCAGGCCCTGCGCGAACAGCAAGGCGGCCCGCATGGGGCCGACCGTATGGGAACTGGACGGGCCTATGCCTATTTTGAACAGATCGAATACGGAAACGGCCACCAGAACTCCCATGCATCCACGAATGATCCGGCAATGATACGCGTAAGCCCCGGCCGCGCGCAGCAAAGCCCTGCGGGGCGTATGCTGTATTGCAGGGACGGGTTTCCCCACCCGCCCCGGCATGCGATCATTACAGAATTATTTCTTGTCATAAAAAGAATGGAACGACTCCAGGATGTCCGGACTTATCACCCTGCTTGACTTCGCCGGCTACGTCGCCCTGCTGCTTTGGGGCGTGCACATGGTCCAGACAGGCGTGCAGCGCGCCTTCGGCGCCGCCCTGGGCGCCGCATTGGGCCGGGCCCTGGGCACCCGCCTGCGGGCCTTTGCCGCCGGCCTGGGCATCACCGCCGCCCTCCAGAGCAGCACCGCCACCGGCTTGATGATCACCGGCTTCGCCGCCGGCGGCGTCGTCGGCCTGGTCCCCGCCCTGGCCGCCATGCTGGGTGCCAACGTCGGCACCACGCTCATCGTCCAGCTGCTGTCGTTCGACCTGACCTCGCTGGCCCCCATTTTGATCCTGGCCGGCGTATGGATGTTCCGCCGCTACCCGCCGGGACGCACCCGCGACCTGGGCCGCGTCTTCATCGGCCTGGGCCTGCTGCTGCTGTCCCTGCACCAGCTGGTCGAACTGTTCGAACCCTTCCAGACCGCCCCCATGCTGGGCATGGTCCTGGACGCCCTCGCCACCCAGCCCGTCGCCGCCGTGCTGCTGTCGGCCGCCTTCACCTGGGCCGCCCACTCCAGCGTGGCCGTCGTGGTGCTGGTCATGTCGCTGGCCAGCCACCACATGGTCGCCCCCCACGTCGCCTTCGCCCTGGTGCTGGGCGCCAACCTGGGCACCGCCATCAACCCCATGATCGAAGGCGTCACCGGCGACGACCCCGCCGCCCGCCGCCTGCCCCTGGGCAACCTGCTGACCCGCGTGCTGGGCGTCCTGGCCGGCCTGGTGCTGCTGCCCTGGCTGCAACCGCTGATGAGCGACCTGTCCAGCGACCCGGCCCGTGCCGTCGCCAACTTCCACACGCTCTTCAACGCCGTCATCGCCGTGGCGTTCCTGCCGCTTCTGGCTCCCTACGCCGCGCTGCTCACCCGCTGGCTGCCCAAACGCGCCGACCCCAACGACCCGGCCCGCCCCCAATACCTGGACGAATGGGCCCACGACGTCCCCGCCGTCGCCCTCGGCAACGCCGCCCGCGAAGCCCTGCGCATGGCCGACATGCTGCAGACCCTGCTGCTGTACGCCCGCGCCGGCTTCAAACGCGACAACCGCCACCGCATGGTCCAGGCCCGCCAGCTCGACGGCGCCCTCGACAAGCTCGAAAACGCCATCACCACCTACCTGGCCACCCTGGACCAGGAAAACATGACGCGCGACGACCTGCAGCGCATGGATGACATCCTGGCCTTCATCAGCAACATCGGCCACGCGGGCGACATCGCCCACCACGGCCTGCTCAGCCACATCGCCAAGCTGCGCAAGCAGGGCTGGTCCTTCTCGCCCGAACAACGCGCCAGCCTGGACGACACGCTGGGCGAACTGATCTCCAACCAACGCCAGGCCGCCGCCCTCTTCGTCAACGACGACCTGCGCCAGGCCCGCGCCCTGGCGGGCGAAAAAGCCCGTTTCCGCACCATCGAAACCCAGGCCGCCGACACCCACCTGCAAAAAATCAAGTCCGGCCAGGTAGACGCCGCCGAAGTCGGCGCGCTCTACCTCGACATCCTGCGCGACATGAAGGGCATCAACTCCCACCTGGTAGGCGCCGCCGCCTACCCCCTGCTCGCCCGCCACGGCGAACTCCTCCCCAGCCGCCTGCGCGAATCGGAGAGTTGACAGCCCCCACGCCGCGCGCTTCGCGCTTGCTGCCCCCCGAGCAACTGTGTTTCCAGTCAAGCAGCCTGAAGGTGCAATTGGCTGTTCCATGGTTGCTGGGAGCGGGCCATGGCGTTCAGGATTCGTAGCAGCTTGTGCGAGCAAGCGACCAGAGCGACC
>NZ_JCBANA010000016.1:0-93498 GCF_059760725.1 Achromobacter sp. 1014246743 | reverse complement strand
TTGCTGTCGCTGCGGCCATACGAGATGCCCATGCCGCCCACCGAGAAGCCGCTTTTCTTTTCCCGGCGGTAGTGGTCTTCGGCGTAGGCGTTCACGCCGGCCTGCACGGCCAGGTCGCGTGCGGCGTCCAGCACGATGTCTTTGGAAGCCAGGACCTGCGCACCCGTCATGCGGATGTCGCGCCCGCCGCTAACCAGGACGCTTTCACCGGACAACTGCGTGCCTTGGGCGGTGGTGGACGCAGTGCTGTCCTTGGTGTGCGAGGACCGGCTGGACAGAAAGCCCTTTTGCTTGATGTAGGTTTCGTTATAGGTGGCGCTGGAGGCCTCGCCCGCCAACAGGTTGACGTCACGCTCAGCCATGATGGTCAGTTGCTTTTCCGAGGTCAGTTGCGCGGCTCGCGTGGAGACGTCGCGGCCGGCGGTCAATGCCAGGTTTCCGCCCGCATTGATCACGGTGCCGGCTTCCTGCGCGGTGCGCATCTGCGCCGCATTCTTCTTGCCGTACACGTAGCTTTCCGCGTACCGCTCTTCGGACGTGGTGAGGTTGACGTCACGGCCGACCTGGATTCCGGCATCACCCGTGGCACTGATGGCCGCGGCCTTCGCGTTGAAGTCCCGACCCGCCTGCGCATTCAAGCTGCCGGCATCGATGCGCGCCACGCCATCGATACGCGTACTGCTGACCCCGCCGCTGGCGTTGGTCTGCGTGCTGGATATCAGGTTGATGTCACGCGTGGCGTTCAGCGCCACGGACTCGCCCTTGAGCAGCCCGGCCAGGTTGTCGATGTCGTTGCGGGCAGTCAGGTTGACGGTCTTGGCCTGGATCGAGCCGACGCTGTTGCGCACGTTCTGCGCGTTGACCACCAGCGCGTTGCGCGCGCCCAGGGTGCCGCTGTTGCTGAGGTCGCCCGTCGTGTTGATCTGCGTTGTACGGCCCGCGATGAGCGTGCCGTCGCCGCGCAGGTCGCCCGGTTTGACGGCCAGGTAGACCTGCGGGGCCAGCACCTTCTGCTGCGTGCCATCGGGCAGCGTGACGGTCTGTGCGACGAGCCAGACGATGTCGCCAGTCAGCTGGCGCATCTGGTCTTGCGTCAAGGCGGTGCCGATGGTCAGGCCGAAGTTGCCGGCAAATTCGGCGCCCGCGGCAAGCAGCGCCTTGTACTGGGTTTCGTTGTCGGTGTAGTCGCCCACGAAACGCTGGCCGCTGGCCAGCATGACCTGCTCGGCCACCAGCTTCTGTTCATAGAAGCCATCGCCCAGACGCTTGAGGAGGTAGCTGCTGTTCTGGTTGAGTTGGCGCAGCAGGGCGTCGCTGGACGTGATCGTGCGCGAGCCCAGGAACTGGCGGTCGGTGGCGATCAATGTGGGTGCGTCCGGGGCCGACATCACGCGGTACAGCGCGTTGGTCGGCAGGACGGGCGCCAGCGTGGGCACGCGGATGACGAACTTGCCGGGCGTGGCAAATTCGATCAGCTGGGCCGGCGCCAAGGGGTGGGTGATGCCGCTGGCGTCGGGCCTTGCGTTGCTGGTGGCCGGTGGCGCGGTGTTGCCGGTGGCGCTGGCCACGGCCAGCTCGAACCGTTCGGGGACTACGACGTCGTTGTAGGAAGTTTTGCTTTCCTTACGCCGCTGGCCCTTGGCGACGGTGTGCACTTCGGTACCCTTTCGTGCGATGCGGCGTTCGCCTTCGGCCCCGATGTTGTTGACTGACGGGCCCTCTACCGACAGCGTGGCGCCGGCGATGATGCGGCTCTTGTCGTTGGTGACGGCGCCCGTGAAGCGGGCGTTGCCGCCGGCAATGATCCGCGCCGGGTCCGTGGATACCGTGCGGCTTTCGGAGGCGACTTCGTCGACCTTGTAGTAGAAGAAGTTCTTGACCAGCCGGCGATTGAAATCGGCGTTGAAGGCGTAGATCTTGCCTTCCAGTTCTCGATGGCGCGCTTCATTGGTGGCCAGGGCCTGATCGCGTTCAGGCGTAGAAACCTGGCAGGTCTGGTTGATGTTGCACTTGACCTCGACCAGGGGCGGCACCTCGACGGGCTCAGCCACGCCGAACACGCGCCAGACGCCGTCGCCGGCCTTGTAACGCGGGCCACCCGGCTGGTAGCTGCAATCTTCGCCACCGGGCCCGCACACATATGGGTCGGGCAAGTAGGCCGGCGGAATGGGCGCATCCCTGCCTTCCCTGCCTCGCACGCCTTGCACGTAGTCAAAGGGCGGGCCGTAGCGCGATTCGGGATACTGATCCGACGGCAGCAGCAGGCGGCGCTCGGAATCGTCTTCCAGGAAGACTTCCGGGTCCTTGCCGCAAGCGGTGGTGACGGCGTCGCACAGCCACAGCTTGTCGCCGTCCATCAGCTCGGTGGAGTTTTCCAGGCGGTAGTACAGCTTGCCGGTGGTGGACGTTTCGACCTTGCCGCTGACGTAGTGCTGGTTCAGGTTCTGGATGCTGGCCGCCGCGATGTCGGCGTTGCGCTCGGCTTCGATGGTGGCCGATTCGTTGGACAGCAACGCGGCTTGGCCTGCGGCCTTGCCCGTGGCATCCAGGGCGCCGCCGATGCGCAGGTCTGCGCCGGCGTAGATCAAGGCGTGTTCACGGTTGGCGAGCGTGCCGACGCCCAGGTCCAGGTCACCGCGCGAGGCGATGACGGCATTGGGTTCGTTGATGAGCGCCGGCGTCTGGATGCCGATGCGGTCGCCGTAGATTCTGCCGGTGTTGGTGAGGCTGCCAGCAGTGATGCGGGTGTAGCCGCCATCGATGAGGCCGGCATTGGCCAGCAAGCCGCTGATGACCAGGGTGTTGTTGCGCAGGGCGATCAGTTCGCCGGTGGCGCGGTTGGTCAGCGTGTTGGCGGTGATCTTCAGGTCCTGGCCGGCGTGGAGCTTGCCTTCGTTGTCCAGGGTGTCGGTGGTCAGTTCCAGGGAACTGCCGGCCGTCACCGCGCCGCCGCGGTTGGTTAGGCTGTTGACCGCGAGCTTGGCGTTGGCGTCGGACGAGACATTGCCCGACGTGTTGTCGAGTGTGCCGGTGGCAACGCCCAGGTCCTGGCCTGCACCGATGCGGCCGGATTGGTTGTCGATGGCGCTTGCAATGACCGTGACCTGCTTGCCCATCACACCCAAGGCGCTCGTCGACGTGGGCAAAGCGGCTGCTGCGGTAGGAGTCCCTGATAGGGTCGGCGTTCCTGCCTGGGCCCACGATTCCACGTTGGCCGACATTGCGGCCCCCGCACCCGCCAGACCATTGGCGAGCGTGTCGCGGTTGTTCAGGCTGCCGGCCTTCAGGGCCACGAGGTTGTCGGCCTGGATCAGGCCGGCGCGGTTGTCGAGCAGGCCTTGTGTATTGAGTGTCAGGTCGCCTGCAGCAATGAGGCCGCGGGTGTTGGACAGGGTTTGCGCGTTCAGCGTGGCTTGCCCTTGGGCGGCAACGGTGCCACCGGTGTTGTCCAGATTGCCGGTGGTGTTGACGTCCAGTGCGCCGCCGCTGACGACTTTGCCGTTCGTGTTGGACAGGCTGGCGGCCTTGATGTCCGCTGAGCCACCAAAGAGGCCACCGCCCTGGTTCTGCAAGGCGCCGGTGTTGGCAACGGTAAGCTTGCCGTCCGCCTGCGCCACGCCGTTGCGGTTGTCCAGGCTGGTCGCCTGGATATCGGCCGTGCCGCCCAAGAGCTTGCCGCCCTGGTTGTTCAAGGCGCCGGCCGTTTCCACGCGCAGCGCGCCGTTGGCTTGGACGGAACCGCCTTGGTTGTTGATGCCGGCTGGACCGCGCAGCGCCACGCTGTCGCCCGAAACGACGCCGCCGGCCGCGTTGGCGATGGATTGACCGGTGATGGCAACCGCGCCGGTGCCCGCCAGGGTGCCGGCCGTATTGTCGATTGCGCCCACGACGTTGGCGGTCAGCCCTGCCCCGCTGGTGAGCTTGCCACCGGTGTTGTCCAGGCTGGAAGCTCGCAGCAGCAGCGAGCCGCCGTACACGGAACCACCGCGATTGGTGATTGCGCCGTTGGAGTCGAGTGTCAGCGCACCGCCCGCGACGAACTTGCCGCCCGACAGGCCAAGCGCATCGGCCGTGACCGTGGCGTTGCCGCCGGCCATCAGCGTACCGGCATTCTGCAGGTTATTGACCTGTACGCTCAGCGCGCCCAAGGGGCTGATGGAACCATCGGCCTGCAGGCCTGCGGTGAAGGCACCGCGATTGTCCAACTGCCGTGCCACGACACTAGCGTTGCCCGCCGAGGACATGGCGCCGGTGTTGGCGACCATGCCAGGCGCATTGAGCGCCAGCGCGCCACCCGCCGTGACAGTGCCTTCGTTGACGATGTCGCGCCCGCCCTGCACCGACAGGTCAGTGGCAGCCTGCATGCGGCCGGACGGCAGAATCTTGACGTCGCCGTTGGCGCTGACGGTCAGCGTGCCGGTCAGCGCAGCCAGGTTGCCGCCGATGTTCACGCCCACACCAGCCTCGGTGCCGATGAGCCGGATGCTGTTGGCGTACATGCCACCCAAGGCGGCCACGTCGATGGATACGCCAGTCGTAGCACCGGCGCCGGTCAGGGCCGACACGTCGATACCGTCGTAGCCCACCCGGGCGGGTCCCGCCACCACGTTCAGGCGGTCCGCCCACACCTGGGCGTTCAGTTCCAGCGTGCGCGCCAGCAGGTCCAGTTGGCTCAAGTTGGCGCCGTACAGACCCGCGCCTTCGATCGCCAAGCGACCACTGGCAATGTCAAAGCCCAGCGAACCATCCGGCCCCACGACCGGCTTGCCGGTAGTCAGCGTGGCGCGATTGGCGTTCAGAAACCCGCAGCCGTTGCAAGTGATACCGGCCGGGTTGGCAACAATGACGTTCGCCCGATTGCCGGCCACTTCCAGCATGCCGCGCAGTTGCGAGGGGTTGGGCGCCGTGACCTGGTTCAGGATGGTGGTGGCACGCTGGTTGCCCAGCATCGGGTTACCGGCCACTTGCCCTGCCACCTGCGTCTGGCTGGCCGCACCGCTGTTGTTGAGCACCACACCGGACGGGCCGACGTTGAACTGCGTGAACCGGTTGTCGGACACCCCGCCAGCCGAGGGCGGTGCAATGTTCACCACCGGCACGCCATTGGCCACGCCCACCACGGGCTTCTGCCCACCCACGTTCTGATCTACCGAAATCGGCAAGGTCTGCGCCAGGACGGGCGTCCAGACCTGCGCAAAGACCAGCAACGAGGCAATCGTGCGGCGTAACGTCGACATATGAGGCAAGACTCGGCAAAGGGGGTGAAACCACAACCGTTGCCACGACAGCCGACCTTCAGCCCGCCCAAACCCCGCGGACTATCGACAAAGCCAAAAGCACCGATCCGGAAATTGCCCGCTTACGCTACGCAATCCGAATCAGACAGAACATTGGAAGATTCTAATTTTTGAACCGATCTGGTGGAACCGACGGGACTCGGACCCTAGGAAGATTGACCTGTGACCCATGCGCTTGCCGCGCATCACCCGCGCCCACCGACGAACCGGTTACGCGCGTGCCGGGCGCCGCATCCGTGCCGCCCCCCCCCCCCCAACCCTCGCCGATCCACCCTGCGCCGATCAATCCCGCGCCGATCTACCCGGCACCGATCAGTCCCGTACCGATCAATCCCGCGCCGAAGCCAGCCACCCTGCCCCGTCCAGCACGGCCCCGTCGATGCCCGTCAGATGCGGCGCGAACGGGTAGGCCACCGACGACACGATCTGGCATTGCGCCCGTTGCGGGTGGTCCGTGTTAAGCAGGTACTGAAAGCCGCCGGCCGCGGACGGCACTTTCAGCAGCAGCGTGTCGCCCTCGGCCAGCCAGGCGTTGCCGAAGGCGCGGGACGCCTGCAGGTCGGTCTGCCAGGCCGCAGGCGGGCGCGGGTCGGCCACCGCCTGCGGCGGCACTCGCACTTCCAGCAGGAAGTAGTTGCGCGGCAAGGCCCGCGGGTGCGCGACCTCGGCCTGCGCCAGGCGGGCGAATACGGCGGCCGCGGGGGAGGCGTCCAGCACCACCACCGAGCTACCCGCCCCATGCCAGCGGCCGGCAGGGCGCGCGCGCGGCAGCAGGTCCTGGCTGTTGCTCAAGCGCCAAAGCGCGGTCATGGGCCGTTTCCTTCGTCGATGTTGATCAGCCACTGCTCGATCATGGCGGCGTAGCGGCCGTGCTGGCACAGCAGCATCGGCACCCGGCCGTGCAGCCGGCGCTTGGGGCTGCACAGCCAGCGCCGCGCGCCGTCCGCGCCGCCGAACACCAGCTCGGCGAGCCAGGCCACCCGCAGCGCCCGGTACAGGACGCGCAGGTCGGCCAGGTCCAGGCTGTGGTCGCGCAGCGGATCGCGCGAACGGCCCGCCTCGACCTGCGGCACCAGCGCCAGCCAGTGCAGCAGCTCGCCCGCAAAGGTGGTGCGCAGCGACTGCAGCAGCGCCGGGGCGCATTGCAGGCTGGCGGGCGGCCCGGCCTGGCCCAGGGCCTGGTCCAGCCGCGCGTCCAGCAAGGCGGCAAGGCTGTCGCGGTCAGGGCGCGCGGGCCGCGAGGGCGGGCTGGGCTTGCGCGGCGGACGCGCTTTGTTCGAAGGCGGCATTGAGGGCCGCGCCATCAATGCTGACGGTTCCTGCATTGAGCAACCCCTCCAGGTAAGCCCGTGCCGCCAGTTCCTGGCGTTGGCTGCGCAACGCGGCGCGCAATTCTTCCTTGACCTGCTCGAACGGCGTGACGCTGGCCGCGCGCAGATCGACCACCTTCAGGATGTGGAAACCCGCCGCCGATTGCACCGGCGCCGAGACCTCGCCGGCCTTCAACTGCTCGATGGCCGGACGCATTTCCGGCGTCAGCTGCGCCAGCGGCACGTAGCCGATGTCGCCGCCCTGGGCGCGGGTGGTCGCGTCCTGCGAATAGGTCTTGGCGAGCGCGGCGAAATCGGCCTTGGGGGCCTGGGCGCGCTTGACCAGGTCCAGCGCCTGCTTGCGGGCGCTGGCCACGGCGTCGGCATCCCCCAGCGCAGCGGGCAGGAAGATCTGGCTGACGCGGTACAGGGCCGGCTGCGCCAATTGCGGCTTGGCCCGTTCGTAGGCAGCTTGCAGGTCGGCGTCGGCCGGATAGCCGTCGGGCGCGCGGCTGACGGAATCCAGGTAGGTCTGCAACACGATGCGTTCCTGCGCGGCCTGGAAGGCGCGCTTGAGTTCGGGCTTGTCTTGCCAGCCCTGGGCGCGGGCCTGTTCGACCAGGGCCTTTTCGGCGAGGCGCGAGCGCAGCCATTGGTCCAGGCCGGCGCGGTTGCCCTGCAATTGGGCGCGGGCCTCGGGCGGCATGGCTTGCAGCTGGCGCACCAGCTCGTCGCGGTCCACCTGCACGGCGCCCAGCGTGGCGACGGCCGGGGCCTGCGCAGCGGCGGGGGCTGCCGGGTTGGCCGGGGCCTTGCCCGACGCGGCGGCAGGTTTGGCCGGGTCGGCCGCGGCGACCTTGGCGGGCGCGGCTTCGCTGCTTTGGGCCGGATTGCCGCGCATCAGCGCCACGGCGCCGGCCAGCACCGCGATCAGCAGCACGGCGGCGGTGACGCGCAACCGGGTGGGCTTGTCGGAAAGAATAGTCATGGTCGAAACCTCGCTTGCTTGAATGCGCCATTCACCCGGAACGGCGGCCGGTGGTTGGGGTCATCGCCCCCGCCGCCGGGCGCCGGCCCGGCGGATGGATCAGTTCGCCGCCTCGGCGACGGCCTCTTCCTGCGCCGCACCCGCGTCGGCGGCCTGACTCGTGGCGTTGGCGCGCAGGAACAGCAGGAATTCCTGCAACAGGCGGTCCCACAGTTCGGCGGTGGCGCGCAGGTAGTTCTCGGACACGCCGCCGGCCAGGATCACGTCCAGTTCCAGCACCAGGAAGGCGCCTTGCACGGTCAGGCGGGCAAAGCGCTTTTCCACGTTCCAGCGTTCGGCCAGGCCGGCAGGCAGCTCGCCCTGCACGCGCAATGCGCAGCTCAGCGTGTAGTCCAGGTAGTGGCCGTCTTCGGCGGCCGGGTTGCCCAGGCGCACGGCGAAACCCACGCCCTGGCTGGCGCTGAGCAGTTGCACCATGCCGTTCTGCTCGGACACGGTGACGCGGTAGCCGGCGGATTGCAGCAGTTCCTGCAGGCGTTCGGCGTTGACGTCGAGAATCAGGCTGGAGTCGGTCATTACAGTTTTCCTAGATGAAGAAATGAAGACAGGTCTTGAAAATCAGGGTTGGGCGGTCGGGGTGGCAGCCGCGGCGGCCGGGGCCGCCGACACTTGCGCGTCGTACAGCTTGTCGCCGTATTCCTGCGCCTGTTCCTCGAACTTGACGCGGGCGCTGCCGGCAAAGGGCTGTTTCATGGCCAGGATGCCGCCGGTGCTGATGCGTTCGTAGGCGTTGAGGATTTCCTTGCCGGCCTCGTACATCTCTCGGTTCTTGGCGACGCAGGTCTTGACCTGCTCGTCGCGCTGCGCCAGGGTGCGGGCCAGCGCCACGCGCTCGGTTTCCTTGGCGCGCGACAGCGCCAGCAGCTCGTCGTAGGCGCCCTTGAACTTGCCCAGCTGGGCATGGCTGGCCGCCACCTGCGCCTGCGCGCTTTCCATGACGGCGCCCTGCTGCTCGGCCAGCTTGTCGGCCTGGCCCTTGGCGCGGGCCAACTGGCCGCGCAGCGCTTCCAGCTCTTTCTGGGCCGCATCGCGCTGGGCCTCGGCCGCGGCCTTGGCGGCGTTGACCTGGGCCTGCTCGCTTTGCAGCTGCTGCAGTTGCTGGGTGGTGCTGCGCAACTGGGTGCGCAGGCGCTCTTCCATGGTTTCGGCCTGCGCCGGGCCGGCCAGGCTCAGGCCCGCCGCGCACAGGGCCACGGCGGCGGCCAGCCGCCGGCCCTGCCCAAACGCCCGCGGCTGGCGGGATTCATCCCATACGATGTGCATGTCCATGGCCTCAGAACCTGGCGTTGATCTCGAACTGCATCGTGTCGATGGACAGCGGCGCGCCGTAGATCTCGCGGGTGCTCATCCAGCGCAGGACGCCGTACACGTTCTTGTCGAAGGCGTAGCTGCCGCCGATGTAGTAGCCGCGCGCGTTGGTGCCGCCCTGGTGGAACGACGAGTCGTTGAAGGCATCGGGCAGCGCATCGGGCTGGATGTACTTGTAGCCCACGAAGGCCAGCCAGTCGCCCTTCTCTTTCAGGTCGAACGAGCGGCCCAGCGTGGCCTGCAGCATCCAGGCATTGGGGCCGCTTTCCACGTCGCCGTTGTCGCCGAAGTTGTTGACGATGTTGCCTTGCGAACGGCTAGCCATCTTGCTCTTGCTGTAAGCCAGGTTGCGGATGTAGTTGGCGTTCATGCGCAGGCCCAGGCCGTTGAACACGCGCGTGTCCCAGCGCAGGTTCAGGTCCAGCAGGTCGAACTTGGACGCCAGGCCCACGTATTGCGGCTGCGGCGTGTTGGCCGGGTCCAGCGGGTTGGCGGTGATGTTGCGCAGCAGGAAGAGCGTGTTGCCCTTCTGCATGAAGGCCGGACGCGACCAGTCGGTGTCGCAGTTTTCCTGGCCGGCCCACGGCGAGCAGGCGCTGGAGCGCTTGCCCGCGATGTTGTCGAAGTGGTAGTAGGCCAGCGCGCCGCGCAGGCTGTTCTGCTGATTGATCTTCCAGTCGGCGCCGGCCTGGGCGGCCAGCAGCCACTTGTCTTCGCTCTTGCCTTCCGAGAACGAGGACGAATTCCAGCCATTGGAGCCGTACTCGGTCGAGAACGCGCCCAGCGTGCCGAACAGGGTCACGTCGCGGCCTTCCAGCGGTTGCTTGAAGATCGCGGCCACGCCGTCGAAATTCAGGTCGTTCGAGAACAGCATGTCGGTGGATTCGAACGGATTGGCGATGCGGCCGCCGGTCACCGTGGCCCACTTGGCCGGGCGGTAGGTCAGGTAGGCCTGGTCCAGCCAGATGTCCTTCTTGCCCATGCCGCCGCCCAGCGTCTGCGACGTGGACACCGGGCTGTCGTCGCTGCCGGTGGCCAGGCGGATGCCGGCCGACCACGACTCGGAGATCTCGGCGCGCACGCCCAGCCGCGCGCGGATGCGCAGCTGGTTGCGGCGGTCTTCCCGCGTGTTCAGCATCGGCGGGTAGTTGTTGTTGGTGTTGCGGTTCAGGTCGTACGGACCCTTGGAATTGAGCTTGGCGAAATCGACGATTTCATTGCTGTTGTTGCCCGAGTACAGGCGCGATTCGTCGCGCACGCGCACGTCGCCGTCGATGGTGATGCGCGATACCCAGTCGGGGAAGGTGTTGGGCTGGGCCCAGTTTTCTTCCTTGGCCTGCACCATGACTTCGGCCTTGACCTCGTCGCGGATCTGGTCGCGCACGGTCTGCGGAATGTAGGGCACGCGCACGTCGCCCGGCTGGGCAGCGGCCGCGCCGCGGTCTTGCGGCGCGGCGCGCGCGGCCTTCGCTTCGGCTTCGGCCTGGGCCACCAGGGCCTCGGCCTGGTCCGCCTTGAGCACGCCCTGCTGCACCAGCAGGCGGATCAGGTTGATGGTGGCGTTTTCGGACGGGGCAGGCGCGGCGTGGGCCGGCAGCGTGGCGGCGCCCGCCGCGGCCAGGGCCAGCGTTGCCGCCAACCGGTTCATTTGGAACTTCATTCTCTTGGCACTCCAGGATCGGTTCAATTCAGCACTTCAGGAGGGGCGGCGGCCGGTCAGCGATGCGCGGATGGGCATGCTGGCCGAAGCCGGCGGACGTTCATCCAGGCCCGGCACCGCGCGCAGCGCCGCCACCACGCGGGCGTCGACATCGGCATCGCCGCTGGAACGGGTCAGTTCCACCCGCGTGATCTGGCCGCTGGCCGTGAGCCAGATGTTGGCTTGCAGGCGGAAGGTCAGATTGCGCGTGCGCTCGTCTTCGCGCAGGATCTTCTGCAGCGCGTAGGCGAGGTACTGGCTGTAGGTGGCGTTGCCGGCGCGGCCGCCGCCACCGCCCGCCATGCCCTTGCCCTGCCCCGCGCCGATGTTGAACGCGTCGCTGCCCGCCTGGGCGTCGCCGTCGATCTGCATCGGGTTGGCCAGGTCGTCGGCCGGGCGCGGCGGCGCCTCGTCCTGCGGCTTGGGCGGTTCGGGCGTGGGCTGCGGCTCGGGTTCGGGCGGGGCCACGGGCTCTTCCTTGGGCGGCTCGGGCTCGGGCGGCTTTTCCGGTTCGGGCGGCGGCGGAGGCGGCGGAGGCAGCGGGATGATCGCGGTGACCTTGGGCGCGTCGCGGCGCACGCCGGCCATGTCATTGGCCCAGCGCCACAGCGCGTAGGCGGCCGCGATCAACACCACCGCCACGGCCGCCAGCTTGAGCCAGCGAAGCGCGGGGTGCGGGGTGCGCGGGGTATCGGATGCGTGTTGCGGCATGGCGGTAGCCTCGGCCCCTATCTCGGCTTGCCGGTGACCAACCCGACCTGGGCCAGTTCCAGGCGGCGCAGCAGATCCAGCACTTCCACGACCTTCTGGTATTGCACGGCGGCGTCGCCGCGCACGATCACCGGAAAATCGGGGTTCAGCGCTTTCTCCGTGCGCAGCCGGTCTTCCAGCTCGGGCAGGGTGACCGGGTAGGCGTCCAGGAAGACCTGGCCGGCGTCGTTGACGGAAATGGCCTTGGTCTTGGGCTGCGCCAGCGCGATGGACGAGCTGGCCTTGGGCAGGTTCACCTTGATGCCGGCGATCTGCGCCGTGGCGGTCAGGATGAACATGACCAGCACGACCATCAGCACGTCGACCAGCGGCGTGATGTTGATGCCGTCGACGGGCGCGTCATCATCATCGTCCTGGGAAGCGGATACGGAAGCCATGGGGTCGTCTCCTTACGCTTCGGCGGGCTGCGGCTCGCGCACGGCGGGGCGGGCGGCGGGCGCGCGCGCGGCGCTGTGGTGGGCGGCTTCCTGGGCCTGGGTCTCGCCATGCACTTCGGCCAGGCGCGTCACGAATTCGTCGACGAACACGCGCATGTCGGCGCTGACTTCCTTGTTGCGCGAGACCAGGCGGTTGTAGCCAAACAGGGCGGGGATGGCGACGAACAGGCCCATGGCGGTGGCCAGCAGCGCGGCGGCCATACCCGGGGCGATGGCGTTGATGTTCACGTCGCCGGCCATGGCCGTGCCCAGGAACACCACCATGATGCCCAGCACCGTGCCCAGCAGCCCGATATAGGGGCCGCCGGCGATGGCGTTGGACAGCACGCCGAGCTTGGCGCCCAGCAGCTGGTTTTCCTTGGTGCGCACGGCGTCCAGCGAGGCGCGGATGGCTTCGATGGTGGCGGCCGAGATCGAGCTGGTGTCGGCGCCCTGCTCGCGGCGGGTGCGGATTTCATTGATGGCCACGCGGTACAGGCGCCACAGCGAGGCGTGTTCCAGGCGGGTGGCCAGGGCCTTGTCGTCGGCCAGCAGTTCCAGGCGCTGGCCGACCTTGGCGAACGACTCGCGGAACTGCTCGTTGGCACGGGCCACGCGGGCCACGTTGCGGCTCTTCTTGATCATGATGATCCACGACTGCACCATCATCAGCACCAGGATGGCGATGATGACCCAGGCGTCGATCGGCACGGCCTTGAGCAGGAAGCCCAGGCCGCCGAAACCGAAGCCCGATTGTTCTTCGTCGGTGCCGTAGGCCACCAGGCGCGATTCCGAACCCTGCGACAACGCGTCGGCCAGGATCAGCGCGGCCGGACGGGCCACGCGCGACAGGCGCACTTCGTCGATGGCGCCGACGAACGGCGCATAGACGTGCGGGGCGGCAACGGGTGCGGCGTCGGCAGCCGGGTTGGCCGGGTTGGCGGCGCCATTGGCGGCGGCGCCTTCCGCGGCGGCGGGCGCCACGGCCGGGGCCGGCACGTCGCCGCCCAGGGCGGCGGGCGTGTTCAGCGGCGGCAGGCTGGCGGCCAGCGACGACGTGGCGCGGCCATTCACATACAGCGTGACGCGGCTGCCGTCGGCCGTCACGGCCAGGTGCTGCCAGGCGGCCGGGGTCAGCGACTGGCCGGGCTGGCTGCGCTGGCCGTTCACTTCCACGAAGGGCACGCCCTGGTTGATACCGACCAGGAGCGCGTTGCCGGCATCGCGGCGGGCATAGACCAGCTGCTCGCCGGCCGGTTGGTCGGCGCGCACCCAGGCGCTGAAGGTGAAGGCGCCGGCGGCGGGCACGGCCAGCGACGGGCTGGCGGGCAGCATCAGCGGGGCGCCGCCCGTGAACTGCGCGGCGCGGCCGATCACGCCATCGACGGCAGCGGCCATCGGCGTCTGGGCATTGTTGCTGTTGCCGGTGGTGTCGCGCGGCGGAGCGCCGGCGGCGCCGTCGAAGTGATAGACCAGCGTGTAGTTGGGGTCGAACGTCAGCTGGCCATTGGCGGACGCCGGGGCCTTCTGGTTGCCGTAGTACATCCAGATGTCCTGGCGCTGGCCGTCGGCCAGCTCGGGCAGGTCCACCCACACCAGCGCCATGCCCAGCAGCGGGTCGAAGGCTTCCAGCTGGTGGTTCAGCACGGTCTGGTCGTCGCCCGCCACGAAGCGGATGTCGGCGCCCTTTTCGTTGATGCCGTCGAACGAGAAATTGCCGGTGTGCAGGCGCACCAGCAGCGGCGTGCGGCCCGCGGCGGCGCCCAGCGGCGCGCCCTGCGGCGTGCTGTCGACGGTGATCTGCTTGCGGTACTGCCAGTCAGGCTGCCACCAGGCATGGGCGGCGGACGGCAAGACGCCGGCCAGCACGGTCAGCAGGAGCATCAATAAGCGTTGCATGGTCAAGACTCCGGGGTGAATACGGTTTCGCGAGCGCTCAGAAGCTGGCGCGTACGCTGAAGTTCAGGCGGGGATCGTGTTTCTTGGTGTTGGGGCCGTCCTTGAGCGGATAGCCCCAGTCCAGCGAGCCGGACAGCCAGTCCAGCACCTGCAGGCGCGTGCCCAGGCCGACGCTGGCCAGCGAGTAGCTGGCGTCCTGCTCGGGCAGCGGATCGCGCAGGCGCAGCGTGGCGGCGTCGGCAAAGGCGTAGAAGCGCCATTCGTTGACATTGCTGCCCAGCCAGCGGGCCAGCGACGGCGTGCGCCACTCGACCGAGCCCAGGAAGCCGTCGTCGCCGGTGCGTTCGGCGGCCAGGTAGCCGCGCACGCTGGTGCTGCCACCGGCCGAGAACTGTTCGTTGGACACCAGCGCGCCGGACGACAGCTGGAAGCCGGCGCGCAGGCCCAGTTGCCAGTCGCCGAACAGGTTCTGGGTATGGGTGCCGTCGCCGCGCAGCAGCGCGAAGCTGGGGCTGGCGCGATAGCGCTTGTCGTCGAATTCCTTCCAGTCGCTGCCCATGCCGAAGAACGAGCGGCTGGCGCCCACGACCGACAGGCCCAGGCTGCTTTGCGACGATTCGGAATAGCGGTAGCCGTTGTACGAGAAGGTGAACGGCAGGTATTTCAGGGGAATGCGGTCTTCGTTGTTGCCGAAACGGGTGGTTTCGTCGAACTTCTTGTAGTCCAGCCCGACCGACAGCGAGTTGTACCAGTCGCCCTGCGGCGCCAGCGTGTAGATGGCGCTCATGCCGAACGAATAGCCCTTGCCCAGCACGTTGGTGCCGCCGATGGTGGCCACGTTGCTGTCGCTCTTGTAGCCGGTGAACTGCAGGCTCCACTGCTTGTCCAGCGGCATCGAGTACGAGCCTGACCAGACCTTGGCGTTGTCGGTTTCCTGGGGCGCGGTAAAGAAGGTCAGGCTGACCGAATGGCCCAGCTGCCACAGGTTGTCATAGCCCAGCGAGGCCGTGCTGCGCAGGCGCGTGGTGTCGGCGCTGTAGTCGTTGTTCAGGCCCAGGCTGGCGTGCCAGGGGTTCTTGTCCTCGACCTTCAGGTCCACGTCCATGGTGCCGGGCACGCGGCCTTCCTTGACCAGCGGCACCACCTGGCGGCTGGCGCCCTTGTTCAGGTCGGTCAGCTGGGCCTGCGCCTGGTTGAAGTTGGGCACGGCGCCTTCCTGCAGCGCGGGCACTTCGTCGCGGATCGTCAGCGGCGAATAGTGCTTGGCGCCCACCACGCGCACCCGGCCCACCTTGGTCTCGGCCACCTGCAGGAACACGATGCCGTCGGCCACCTGCTGCTCGGGCAGGTCCACGTAGACCGACTGGTAACCGCGTTCCTGGTAGAGGGTCTGCAAGGCTTCGCGCGCCGATTCGATATCGGCCAGCGTGCGGTCCGGCCCCAGGTACGGGTAGACGGCCTTTTCGATGTCGCGCGCGTCCAGCACGGTGTTGCCGCGCACGATGTATTCGTTGATGTTGACGCGGCGCGCGTGGCTGTCCGCGGCCGGCGCCGGCTGCGCCCAGGCCGCGCCCGCGGCCAGCGCCAGCACCATCGCTCCCGGCGCGCGTCGCATCATGGCGCGCAGCGCGCCGACCCTGCTCTCGAAATCATGCATAGCGATGCACTCAGTTCCTTGTGTGATAACCGGTCTGGCACCGGCCGCTACCGTGCAGTGCGCTTGCGACATTCCCGTTACGGTTTTTGCCCGCATACCCGCGTCTACAGCTTCTGCTTGTTACTAGACGTTCCGGGGCCGCGCGGACTGCGCGTTGTAAGAAAAATTTCATGAAACAGCGCGGGCCCCGGGAAAAGGTGCGCAGAAAAGAATCAGGGCCCGGCGTTTGGCGGGCCCTGATTCACTTTTTGCCTGTCGTTCCTGTGACGCTGGCGTGACACGCCGGCCGCCTTTCGTGCACGGCTGTCAAAGGCGCCGGACAGCGGCCACCGGCCCGGCGCCCCCTTTCCTACATCGCCAGCTTGCTTCTTTCCTGCGCGGTCAACGCGCGCATCTCGCTGTCGTCCAGCGTGCCCGCGCCCAGCACCTGCACCGCGCTGGCGGCGTCGTAGCGCGGGGCAGCCGCCGCTGGGCCGGGCGGCGAAACGGCGGCGCCGGCCACCGGTTCCTCGCCATACCCCAGGATCTGCACATTGATCACCGAAGGCTGGTTCTGGCGCGCCTGGTTCTGGGCGCGCTGGGCCGATTCCTGCGCGGCGCCCACCGCCGAGGTCGCCGCCGCGCTGGCCGACGACATCGCGCCGGTGTTCACCGACGCCGTCACCGGCACCCCGCGACTTTCGCCCTGGGCCTGGATGTTGGCGGCGTTCACCACCTGCAAGGCGGCGATGTTGACGTTGCCCGACACGCGGATACCGGCCTCGCCCGCGTCGATGGTGCCCAGCGGCGCGTACAGGTCCACGTCGCCCGCCGGCACCTCCGGCAACGGCGCCAGCGTGGCGATGCCCGCGCCGGTGGCCGGCGCGCTGGGCGACAGCGTGACGTTGCCGACCGCGTCGTAGACCCGCTTGGGCGGCGTGTACAGCACCGTCGTCTTCGAACCTCGCCCGGCGTTGATGTCGCCTTGCGCGGACCACGCGGTGATGCCGCCGCCAAAGGTCGTCATGACCCGGCTCTGGCCCAGCAGGATGCTGCCCTGCGCATACAGCTGGATGTCGCCCTGGCCCTGCGTGATGATGCCGGCGCTGGCGGGCGGCGCCGCGCCTTCCACGCCGAACACCTGCTGGCCACCCGGCGTGAGCAACTGGATGTCGCCGCCGAAGCTGCTGCGGATGCCGGCCGCGCCGTACAGCGTCAGGTCGCCCTGCCAGGCGCCCGGCACGGTCTCGGGGAACAGCGCCGCGATGGCCTGGCGGCCGCGCAGGTAGCTGCCCTGGCGCGGGCTGGCCTTGTCGTTGTATTCGCGTCCGCCGGCCCGCAGCTCGGCGAAATACACCTGCCGCGCGAAGATGCGCTGCTGTTCGGCCGGCAGCGCGCTGAAGTAGGCGCGCGCGTCGTCGCCATTGCCGGCAAAGCCGTAGCGCTGCGTCAGCCACAGCAGCAGCTCGGCCTCGTAGGTCTTGAACGCCAGGCCCTGGTCCGCCAGCGGACGGCTGGCGTCGGCCTGGCGCGACGGATCCAGGTAGCGCGCCAGGAAGCCCGCGTAGTCCGGGCCGGCCGCGCCCACGCCCGCCAGCACGGCGATCGAGGCGCCCGGGCGGCGATCGCCCGGCAGCACCGGCCCCAGGCTGGTGATCGATGCGCGGTCGGCCATCAGCACGTGGCGGCCGGCCGAGACTTCCAGCGTGCCGGGGCCGGCCACCTGGAACGAACTGTAGAGAATGTCGCGGCCTGCCGACACCCGCGACACGTCGCGCGCATCGCCCTGCACGAACAGGTTGCCGGACGAGGTCGCCGAGTTGGTGACGCCGAGCGCGAAGAGATAACCGTTGGTCGACGGCACCAACTGCTGCGCACCGGTGTCGGTGCCCGAGGCCACGATGTCGCGGCCGGCCATCATCCAGACCGGGCCCGCGGCTTCGTACCAGACCTGCCCCAGGTTGGGACCTGCGATGAGCGTGATCGCCTCGCCACTGCGCAGCCCCACGATGTCGCCGTCGCGGGCGTATAGACGCGTGACTTGATCGGATGCCGCGGCGCTGGCCGTGGGCGCATCGAAATAGAACAGCGGGAAGTGCGAGTTGCGGGCGCCGGCGATGCCGTTGGCGCCCTGGTTGTTGAGCGCGGCCGTGCTGGTGCCCTGCGAGGTGTAGCCGGCGAAGGCCGGCGCCAGCACATTGGCCACACTGGCCGGGTCCGCCCCCGAACGGTTGATGGCGTAGCCGCCCGCGTAGATCGAATTGCCCGCCAGCAGTTCAAGCTGGCCGCGCGCGCCCGGCGCCAGGGTCAGCGAATACGCCAGGCCAGTGTCTTCGGCATTGAGGTAACCGGCCGACACGCCCGCATAGATGCTGCCGTCATATGCCGTGGCGCGCAGGATCGACGGATACAGGTAGCGCGCATCCGACGCGGACGTGTTGCGCCCGACCTGCAAAGACAGGCCCTGTGCACTGTGCGAAGTCTGCCGGCTGGGCGTCAGGTTGCCGCCCGCGCTCGACAATTCAATGGCGGTGTTCGCCGTCCACATCGAGAACCAGCTGTAGCCGCCCCCTGTGACGGGCGTGCCGTCGCGCAGCCGGAACGGCGTGCTGTTCTGCAACGCCACCCGGCCCGGATCGCCCGCGCCGCCCACCACCAGATCGCCGCGCGTATCCAGACGCATCACGGCATCGCCCGGAATCAGCGCCAGGCCGCCCGTGGCACTGGCCTGCGTCGACTCATAGGGGTCGTAGCCGCGGCTTTCCTTGGCGTCCTGCAGGCCGGCGTTATTGCCATATTGCAGGTCCAGCCCGCCGATCGCGCCGCCCGCGAACTGCACATTGCCGCGCAGGTTGATCAGCGCGCCCTGCAGGTCGATGGCGGGGCTGCCATAGTAAGGCTTGGGGCCGCTGGTGGACGACACCTGGCCGCGCGCGCTTTGCGTCGGATTCAGCGCGCCGCCGATGCGCACGTCGATATCGCCGCCGCCCGTCAGCGTCATGGTGCCGTCCGCGCCGATCCGCCCGGTGCTGCCTACCGCCACGACCAGCCCCTGGCTGCGCGGGTTGGCCAGCGAGCCCCGCGCCTCGATGTTGCCGGCGTCGCCATCGGTGCGCACGCTGACGTTGCCGCCGCCCAGCGCGCCGAAGCCCGTAAAGCCCACCAACAGCGGCGTGGTGTCCTTGAAGTCCACGGGGGCACGGGTGTAGCTGCCGAAGTTGATCCACCAGGCGGTCGGCGTGTCGCCGCCATTGGCGCTGCCGGTGCCCTGGCGCCACAGCCAGTTGCCGACGCCGACGCTGGGCTCGATGCCACGGCCGTCGTAGGTGGGAATCACGGTCTTGCCCCAGACATCGCCCCGCAGCGAGCCGCCCGCGTACAGGCC
The DNA here is from genome assembly GCF_059760725.1 of Achromobacter sp. 1014246743. NCBI lineage: Bacteria > Pseudomonadati > Pseudomonadota > Betaproteobacteria > Burkholderiales > Alcaligenaceae > Achromobacter > Achromobacter sp. 1014246743. The sequence goes on along the minus strand of NZ_JCBANA010000016.1, from coordinate 74,729 downwards.
GAGGTTGCCGCCCGCTTGCGGATACCAGGCCTGATAGCCTGAACCGGCCGTGACGAAGGGTTCGTAGGTGCTTGCATAATCGTCGCCCAGCACCGTAGAGCCGAAGCGGCCGCGCGGCAACTGGTAGGCCGGCGCCACATTGGGTGACTGGGTGCCTGCGGTATACACGCCATAGGCCGACATCAGGTTGATATCGCCGCCCGCGGCCAGGTCCAGGTCGCCCGTGCCGGTGCGCAGCACGCTGAAATTCTGCGTGTGCGGTGTGACCGATACCGCGCTGGAATCGCCGCGTTCGCACAAGCCTTCGACGATGTCGCACAGCCAGGCCATGTCGTCCGGCACCGGGGCGCCGGGTTCAAAGCCCGACTGATCGGCATCCGGGCCCCAGACCCAGCCGCCGCCCTGCACCAGGCTGGCGTTGTAGTGGGTGTCGGCCAGCGTCAGCTTGCCGGCGCCCGGGCCGGTCAGCACCCGCCGCGGATCGGCTGCATCCAGATCGGCGCCGGCCACCAACTGCACGGACCACGACTGACTGCCCGCCGGCAGCATCTGGGCCACGGCCCAGTTGCGCCGCTGGTCCGCCGCCGTGCCGGGACGCAGTTCCACGTAGTCGGTGCCGGCCGGGAACACCAGCTTGGCCTGCGACGGAATCAGCGCGCCCTGCTGCAGCGTGATGGTGCCTTCCATCAGCAGCACGTTGGCCTCGTAACCCTGCGTGGTGTAGAGATTGGGCAGCGCCACGTTGGCCGGCCAGGTGAAGGCGCGCAGCGACGTGCCATCCGTCAGCAGCGTGCCCGCGCCCAGGCGCGTGCCCGCCGGCAGGTCCACCGCCTGCTTGAGCACCGAGCCGGCCGCGTACAGCAACTGGCCGGCGGCATCGCGCACGTCGCCGGACAACACCGTGCCGGCGGCCAGCGGCAGCGACTGATCCAGCGCCGCTTCGACCGGCAACCGGGTGCCGGCCGCCAGCTTCACGGCCTTCAGCGGCAAGGGATAGTTCAGCGTTCTGCCGCCGGGGAACTCGGTGCCGTCGGCAAGCTGGACGCCGCCGCGCGGCAGTACCACGTCGCCGCCGAACGGCTGCGCGCCGGGCGTGAGGATCCAGCCATGCTCGTCGTCCGGCGTGGCGGCCGGCGGCGCGAAGCCGTCGTTGATGCTGCCATAGACATCCAGGTTGCCCTTGGCCCGCAGCGTCAGCGCACCGGCTTCACCCGAGCCGTACACCGACGTGTACGGCGTGCGCGGGTTGACGCTGGCGTAGCGATAGCCCGACAGGTCCAGGTCGCCCTGCACCACCAGGTCGCCGTCCGCCGTCTTGCTGAGGATTTCCACGCCGGGGCGCAGACGGAACGCGTCGCGATAGGCGGCGTTGTTCAGGCCCGCCAGCTTGCCGTCCATCAGGGCCGCGTTGGCCAGCGCCCCGCTCATGAAGCCGAGGCTGTCGCCGTGCTTGGCGTCCAGGTAGGCCTGGTTGATGATCTGGTAGGTGCGCCCGCCGATGCGGTCGGCGGGGTTGCCCACGTCGGCATCGTCGTAGCGCTGCATGGCGGTCAGCGTGATGGACCGGGCGCCATCAATCGCAATCGGGCCGCGCGCGTCGATGGCGATGTCGCCATGCGTGGCGGCGCTGCCGGGCGCCCCGCCGCCGTTCATGCCGGCATTGCCCGCCGCGTCGATGCGCGGCGCCAGCAATTCCAGCGTGCCGCGTGAAGCGCCGTCGTGCTGCCCGGCCGCCGTGCCGGGCGTGGCGGCGGTGCCATGGCGCAAGTCGATGCGCGCGCCGCCGGCCAGCGTCAGCACGCCGTGGCCGGAATTCAGTTCCACCACCGCGCGGTTGGGTGCGTCGATGATCTTGCCGTAGCCGTCCACCCGCAGCACCGAGCCATGGGCGTCCAGCACCGAGCCGGCCGCCAGCGTCAGGCCGTCGCGCGCCGCCAGGCGGATGCGGCCCACACGTTCGCCGCTGGCGTCCACCCGGCCCGCCACCGTCAGGCTGCCGCCGTCGAGGGACAGATTGATGTCGTTGGCGCGCAGCGTGTCGCCCACCGTCAGGCTGCCCTGCTTGATCTGGAAGCCGCGCGCGCCGAATACGCCGCCGTCGTTCAGGCGCTGGTTCAACGCATCGAAATCGGTGTTCAGCGCAGCCGGGTCGCCCAGGCGCTGGGCGCGCACGTCCACGCTGCCGGCGCGATACGGCACCGCGGTGCCGCCCGCGTCGTAACGGCCCGAGGCCGAGCCCACGATGCGGCCCAAGAGGCTCACCTGGCCATCGGCCGCCGCCAGCGCCACGGCGCGCAGGCTGCCGGCGTTGTTCTCCACGGCCGACAGGTCGATCAGCGCGCCAGCGTCCTGGCGGATGCCGCCCTGGCTGCTTTCCAGGATCAGGTCGCCGCCCCAGCTGTAGCGCAGCACGTCATTGAAGGCGATGGCGCGGCCGCTCAGGTCCAGTTGCGACGCGCCGGTCAGCAACACGCCGTCGCGTCCTTGCAGCGTCAGCTTGCCGCTGGGCAGCACGATCGTGCCGTCCACCCGTACCGATGCGCCTGACAGGCTCAGCTCGGCGCCCAGGTCCTGCACCGTGGGCGGCTGCGCGCCAGCGGCGGCCAGCAGCCGCACGTCGCCGCCCGCCGTGATGCGGTTCACCGAACCGGCCGCGCCGGTCAAGAGCGGCGTGTTCAGCGTCAGGTTGCCGCCGCTGTACGTATAGCCGCTGCCGCTGACGTAGGCGCCCTGCGACGCGTACACCGCCAGGCTGCCGCGATGGTTGGCGGTGATGCGGTCGCTGGCGTTCAGCGTCACGCCGCCAAAGCCCAGCACCAGCCGCGCGTTGTCGTCCTGGCCGCTGGGCTGGGTGCCCTGGCCGTAGCCGAATTCGATGCGGTCGGCGTCGATGCGCAACGCGCCGCGCCCCGTGCCCGCGCCGCCCGCCGCCACCGCGCCGGGCGCTTGCGTGGCGCCGTTCCAGACCAGGTTCTGCGTGCGGATGCTGGCCTCGTCGCCCGCCTCGCCATAGCCGTAGAGGGCCGGCGTGCCCAGCGCCAAGGTGGCCAGGCTGTATTTGCCGGTGACCGGGTCACGCGTGTCCAAGGCCACCGTGCCGTAGAAATTCATCGACTCGCGTGCCGTCAGCGTCAGCTTTTCAAGCGCCGGGGCGCCCGTGCGGGTGTCGCCGCGCAGCAGCCGCCCCAGGATCGCCTGGTTCAGCGTCAGCCCACTGGGCAGCACGCCGAGCGCGGCGGCCTGTGCCAGCGCGTCGGCCGTACCCGCGTTGACGGCGCCGACCGCCAGCGTCAGATTGCGGGTGCCGTACAGCACCTGCTCGCCCAGGTCGAAGGTGCCGTTGGTGGCGGCGGCGATGGTGCCTTCGGAATACAGCTGTGTCACGCCCTGGCAGGCTTGCGCTGCGCAGGTGCCGATGCGGATCGAGCCCGCCCCCGTCGCCTGGGGGGCCAGCACGTCAAGGCGGCCATTGGAAACGGCCAGCAGCCCGGCGCTGCCGGGTTCGAAGGCATAGCCGTTGGTCGAGTCCGCAGACGGCGCGCCGCGGCCCAGCGTCGAGATGCCCGCGCCCGCTTCAAGCTCGATCGTCTGCGCCGAGACCAGCACTTCCGGCGCCGCCAACTGCGCGCCGGCGCGGACCAACACCTGCGTGGCATTGCCCTGGAAGGTGTAGAAGCGCCCACCCTGGCCGTACTGCACCACCGGCAATGCGCCGATCACCAGGCGGCTGGCGCCCAGCGCGGCCAGGGCATCCGCGTGGACAGAGGCGCCATCGTAGCCCGCCGTGGGCGCCTGGCCCGCGGCCAGGATTTCCATGGCGAAACTGCCGCCCACGGCCGCCGCGCCGCCAAAGCCGCCGGCCGCCGGCTTGAAGTCAGCCAGGCCTTCGACGCGCAACGCCTGCCCGTCTTCCGAGCCGCGGTGGATCGCCAGGCGCAAGGTGCGGGCATCGGCCGGCAGCATCGCGCGCGGCACGCCACGCGTGGCCGCATCGGCGCGCACGAAATTGGCGTAGCTGGTCTCGTTGTATTGCGAATAAGTGCGCAGCACGTTGGCGGGGGTCAGGATCACCGAGGTCGCCAGGCCGTCGGCCACCTGCGTGCCCGCGATGGACAACCGTCCGCTGGCCGCCCACGACTGGTTGCGCATCTGCGCCGGCGTCATGGCGGCGCCCGCGGCCGCGCCGGTATTGAGTTCGACCCGGAACGCGCCGGGCAGCAAGGCGTAGGTGGACGGCATCAACGTATAGGTGCCGGCCGGCAGGCCCGGTACACCGGCGCCGATCGTGATGCGCTGCCCCGGCGCCGCCTGGGAGGCCCCGGCTTCGCCGCCCACCGGCGCGTAGTCCGACTGCGCGCCGGGCACGATGGCGTAGACGGGGTTGGCCGCCAACCCCGGCAGGGTGAAGCCGCCCTGCGGGTTGTTGCGCACCAGCGGCGCATAGCGCGCATCGGTCGAACCGCCGCGGCCTGACACGAAGCCGGCGCCGGTCAGTTCGCCGCCGCCCGACAGGTCCAGCACCGACCCCGCCAGCATGTCCACGTCACGGAAGGCCAGCGTGATGCCCGTTTGCAGCGACGCCCCGCTGCCCACCCCGATGGCGCCGCCCGCGCCCACCAGCGCAACGTCCGCGCCCTTGAATTTATAGGCCACGCCATCGGTAGTGCCGCCATAGGGCATCAGCAACCCGGCGCCGCTGACCGACGTGACGCTGCCCGGCAACAGCGCCAGGTGCCGCGTCCCCACGGTTTCGCTGACGTCGCCCAGCACGATCGCGCCCAGCGGCGCGCGCACGACGCCGCCCTGCTCCACCGTGGCCGCCGCCAGCCGCAGCGAACCGAACGCCGAATACGGCACCGCCGGCAGCGGCGCATCGGCGCCGCCGGCGCGCCCCACCCGCAGCGTGCGGGTGGGGTCGAACACATTGGCATTCGAGATCGGGTTGCGTGTGTAGCCCGCCAATACCTCGGCCTCGGCGCCCGTCACCGGATACAGCTGCGCGGCGACCAGGTCCAGGTCGCCGCGGGTCCAGAGCCGCGTGCGCGGCTCGTCGTCGTTGCGCGCCAGGAAGCGCAGGTCGCCGCCGCTGGCCAGCGTGACACGGTCAAAGCCCGTGCGCGTCACCGCCAGCAGGCCGCCCACGGGGCGGTTGATGGTGCCCTGGGTGCCGAAAGACAGGCTGTTGCCCACTTCCAGCAGGTCGGTGGCGTGCACGGTGAACGCGCCCGCCGCCACCGACGGCGCATCGCCGAACAGCACGCGCGGCCGGATCACGCCGTTGGTCGAGTAGTACTTGCCGGGCCCCGAGAGCCGCACCTGCGACGCCGCCAGGTTGACGCGGGTCGTGGCCGCCGCGTCCGGCGCCAGCGAGAAGGCGCCCGCATACAGGCGCAGGCTTTGCGCCACCGCGATGTCCACGGCGCCGTCAAACGACATCAGGCCGTTGGCCAGCAGCCCCAATTGGTCAAAGCCGCCCCCGGCCAGCAAGCGGGAGACATCCAGGCGGGTCTGGCCATAGCGCAACGCGTCGGCACCTTCGCCCGGCTTCAGGTCCGTGGCCAACGATTTGCCGCCGCCGGCCGCCAGCACCATTTCGCGCGGCACCTGCACGGCCGGGTCGGACGGATTGTCGCCCTGCGAACGGTACAGCGGCGTTTCCAGCGCAATGTCCAGCGCGCCGCCTGCCGCGGTGGCGCCGCCGGCCCGCGCGATGAAGGTGCCGTCCAGGAACAGGCCATTGTAGGAACTGAGCGCGATGCGGCCGCCGCTGCGGTCCAGCGGCACCGGCCCCACGCCGTTCACGTCCACCACCGCGCTCGCCCCCGACGCATCCAGCACGGCGCCCGGGCGTATCACCACATAGGCGTCGGACGAGGTGGCCGTGGCGCGGTCGTGATTGAGCTCGCCGCCGATCACGATCACGCCGCCCGCATCGGCCACGCCATAGCGCCGGCCCTGCGTGTCCACGCCAGTCTCGGCGCGGCCGGCCACGTTCAGTACCGCCTGCTCGCCGATCCAGATCGACCGGTTGTGCACCTGGCCCGCGGCCGTCTCGATGGATTCGGCCACGTCGATGTCGCCCAGGCGCAGTTGGCGGATATCGATCTTGCCGCCGGCCGCCGTCAACGCGCCCAGCACCGTGATCTGGCCCGCGCCGCGCAACTGGATGGCCTGGCCCGGATCGACCGCGACCTGCGCGCCTTGGCCAATCGTCAGCGCCGCATCGACGTCCGCCCCGGGCAGCGCCACGGACCGTCCGCTCTGCAGCGACAGGCTGGCGCCGCGCCGCCGCGTCACCGTGCCCGCCACGGGGTTGTGCAGGTAGACGGGCGGCAGCCCGGTTTCCAGGGCGGCGCCGGTCGGCGTACCGGTGGCCAAGCCGGCCGCCTCGGCCACCGGCCGGTAGACCGGCATCGTCACGTCGATGCGCGCATTGTCGGCGACAGACGCGCCGCCACTGCCGGTGATCTCGTAGCGCGAAAAACCCTGCTGGAAGAACGGCGCCGCCAGCGCCAGCACGTCATCGCCGGCATCGGCCGGACGGTCGCCCAGCACCACCTTGCCCGCCGTCACCGCCAGCGTGCCCCCGCCATCCACCCCATAGCCGCGCAGCGCGGCATCCAGCACCACACGCCCGCCGCCCGCCGCACCGCCGGGCACCGCTTCCACCGTCACACTGCCGCCCTTGCCGCCGGTCAGCTTGCCCTTGGCGCGCAGCGCGGCGCCCGAGCCCACGTCGATCACGCTGCCGGCCTGCAGATCGATGTCGCGGTTGCTGCGCAGCGACACCGTGCCGCCGTTCAGGTAGGGCAGCGCGCCCGTCTGGCCCGGCGCCAACGCCTGGTTGGTCCACAGGCCCGACGTATCCAGCCGGGCGCGCGCGCTCAGCGTCACCCGGTCGTCCGCATTCGCGACCCCCGACGCCGTGTCGTTCATGCCGGAGGGCGATACCTGGTTCAGCACATTGCCCAGCCGGATGCTGCCGGCGTTGGCCGTCAGCGCGGCGTCCACCGTCACGTTGTTCGCGAACAGCGTGATGTCGCCCCCCGGCGCGACGGCCAGGTCCGACCGTACCGCGATATCGCCCGCGGCGATCTTGATGGCGCCCAACCCCGCGTTATTGAGCCGGGTCGTATCCAGCAGCAGCTTGCCTGCGCGGTCATCGGGCAACGCCGTCGCCAGATCCAGCCCGGCCGCGACCGCGTCGGCGCGATCGGACAGCACCACCTGGCTTACCGTGCCGTCGCCACGCCCCAACGCGTATTGCAGCGCGCCGGTGCGCTTGTCGTAGTAAGGCGTGTACGTGCCCACCACCAGTTGCGCGCCGCGCGCCACGGCGCGCTGCGATTGCTGGTAGCCATCCAGGCCGGCCTGCGCGGCGGCGTTCTGGCGATCGCCCTGGAACGTCGTGCCGATCAGCTCGCCTTCCAGCACGGCGCTGCGCGTGCCGATCACGAGGCGGCCCGCATCGCGGCCCACGGTGTAGCCGGCCTCGAAGCGTTCTTGCGGCGCGATCAGCGGGTTGTAGAAATAGCGCGTCTGGCCCCAGCGCTGGCTGCTGGCCTCGTAGCCCTGGTACAGCCCGGTGTAGGCCAGGTCGCCGGGCGCGCGCGTCACCTCGTACAGCCGGCCGTCCACGCCGCGCAGCCAGCTTTGGCGGATCATGCCATCCTGCACATCCAGCGTGCCACCCGACAGGTTGATCTGCGAGCCGGCGCGCGTCACCACGTCGCCGCCCGTGAATTCGACATTGCCGCCCTGCGCCATCCACTCGTTGACGCCATGCGACTGCGTGCCCAGGTACCCGCTCACTTCCAGCAGGCCGCCGGCCGTGTACCAGCGGTCCGTGGCGTAGCCGTTGGTGCCGGCTGGCACCAGGACCAGGTCACGCACGTCCACCCAGACGTCCTTGCTGTTGAGCTTGCCGCTTTCCCGGTTGACCGGCGCGTCGCGTTGCTCGTTGCCCTGGACGTTGATCTTGAGGTTGTTGTTTTCCATCGCGACGGGCACGCCCACCGCGCCCGCCACGTCCAGCACCGCGCCTTCGCGCAGCAGGCTGCGCTGGGCCGCCTGCACCGCGATCTGCCCGCCCGTGGCCAGCGTGATCGAGCCGGCCGCGAAGTCCACCGTACCCGAACTGCTGATTTCCACCCGCGACAGTTCGCGCCGGTCGGCGCCCGCCGCCAGCAGCGGCGCATCGCCCTGCGCCGCGGGCGGCACGCGCAGGCCGTCACGCTGGCTGTCCAGCGCCTGGGCGCCGCTGCGGTCCAGCAGGATGGCCGTGGTGCTGTGCTCGGCCACCGTCACGCGGCCCTGCCCGCCCGTCGCGGTCAGGTGCAGCGTGCCGCGCGCATCCACCGACGTACTCGACAGCAGCACGCCGCGCTGCGCGACATCGCCGCCGGTCAGCGTCACGTCGCCCAGCGCCGCCTGGATCAGGCCCGTGTTCTCGACGCGGCCGGGCGTACCGGCCGGCGTCACTTCGTTGCCGCGGGTCGTGGACACCAGATTGCCCGACGTACCCTGCCCGCGTTTGATCACGAAGCTGTCGCCCGCGGCCAGCAGCGCCTGTCCGGACGGCGTGTCGATCGTGCCGGCGTTGGCCGCCGTCTTGCCCAAGAGCAGCACATAGCCGCCGCCCGTGGTGGACGTGCCGGGCGCCGCGGTCTGCAAGCGCGCGCCGGCCTGCACCTCGATGCCGCCCAGCGCGTCCGTGAAGGTCGGCTGCGCGCCGTTGTCGGCGTACAGGCCTTTCGTTTTGAATTGCGCGTCGGTGATCATGGCGGCGGCGGCCACCAGGTTGCGCGCGTTGACCTGGCTGGTGCCGGTGAAGATCACGCCGTTCTGGTTCACCACCAGCACCGTGCCGTCGGCCTTGATGGCGCCCTGGATCTGGCTGGGCTTGGCGCTGGCGCCGACCACCCGGTTCAGCACCGCATCGTCCGCGCCCTGCTTGAACTGCACCGTGGTATTGCGCCCGACGTTGAAGGTGTCCCAGTTCAGGATGGCGCGAGACTGCGTCTGTTCGATGGTGACGACCTGCCGGCCGCCTTCCGTGCTGGCCTTGGCGGCCCTGGCGCCTTCCCACTTGGCCAGCGCGCCCCGGGCTTCCCACAGGCCGCCTTCGACCAGGCCATCGGGCACGCTGGCGCCGTTGGCGGCGGCTGCGGCACGGGCCGCCGCCTGCGCCGCCTGCTGCGCGGCCACGGCGGCCGCCGTGCGGTTCAGGTTGTCCAGCGACCGCTGCAGCTGCTGGCGCGATTCGGCCTGCTGGCGCGCGCCGTTGCCGATGCCCGCCAGGCTGCCGTCCGGCATGCGGCCGGTGCGCTGCGCCGTGGACTGCACCGCGTTCTTGTCGGCGAACCAGCCCGGGCTGAAGGCTCGCGCCTGGGCCTGGGCCGCGCCGCTCCAGCCCCCCGCGATCAGCAGCGCGGCAACGGCCTGCGCCAGCGGCGTCGGACGCCATTGCGGACGGCCACGCCTTGCCGCGCGCGCCATGATTGCCTTGCCGTCCCGTTGCGCCATCCGTGCCTGCATGATCGTCCTTCCTTATTCCAATCGCGAGTGTTCGCCACCTAGAACAAGACAGACGGATGGAAAAATGCCGACCGGAACCCTGTCATAAATAATTCATGGAATCACGACAGCAGCACCACCCCGCCCGGCAGCCGGGTCACCTCGGCGCCATAGGCGTCGCGGATCAACTGTTCCGCGTCCGCCACCTGGGCCAGCGAAAAACGCGCCTGCACCCGCCGCTGGGCCAATTGCTTGTTCAGCAGCACCAGGCGGCCGCGGCGGTAGCGGTTGATCTCGTCCACCACGTCGGCCAGCGGCACCCGGTCGAACACCAGCCAGCCGCGCCGCCAGGCCGTCACGGCCTCGGTATCGACCTTGGCCGGCGGCAGCACCCGCGCGTCGTCGTAGCGCAATTCCTGGCCCGCGGCCAGGTCGAAATGGCCTTGGGCGTGCGCCAGTTGCACCGTGCCGGACAGGCAGCACAGGCGGGCCGCGCCATCCAGGTAGCGCAGGTTGAAGACGGCCTGGCGCGCGGTAACGCGGCCGGCGCCGGCCACCACCTGCGCGGGGGCTGCCGCGCTGGCCGGTGCGACGGACGACGATTGCACCGACGCCGGCCGTTCCACCCGGATCTCTGCCTCGCCCGCCGCCAGTTCGATCACCGCGCCGTCGCGCGGGCCGGACCGCACGTTGATCCGCGTCTGCGTGTTCATTTCCAGTTCCAGCGCGTCGCCCAGCGCCACCCGGCGCTGTTCGCCCGTGGCCGTGCGGTAGTCCGCCCCCAGTTCATCCAGTCCCGGCCACAGCCCCAGCGGCGGACGCCACGCCAGATAGGCGGCCGACGCCGCCAGCGCCCCGCCCAGGAACGCCCGGCGGCCCGCCAGGCGCGGCCGGCGCGCGGCAGCCGCGGCGACTTCCTCCTGCACCGCCGGCCCCAGCCCCTGCCACAGCCGCTTCTGTTCGGCAAACGCCGCCTCGTGCCGCGGGTCCGCAGCCAGCCAGGCGCGAAACGCCTCGGCATCGTCCTGCGTGGCGCGGCCCGAGGTCAACGTCAGCAGCCACTGCCGCGCGGCGTCCGCAGGCGCTGGGCCGCGCTTGTGCCGGCCCGGCAGCATCATCAGCGCCATGGCGGTGCTTCCCATGGAGGTCCTTCCTTTTTCGTGGCCGGCCTTTGCGCGGCCGGCGTTGGCATGCCCGGCGCTTGCCGCACCGGTTCGGCCTCTGCCTCCAGCGCCTTGCCGCAGTGTTCCAGCGCACGCTTGAGTTCCTTGGACACGATGCGCTCGGACACGCCGTAACGCCTGGCGATCTCGGCATGCGGCAGCTCATGCACCCGCGCCGCCATCAGCATCTGCTGCGTGCGTTCGGGCAGTTGCCGCAACGCGCGGCGAAAGGCGTCGACCTGGCTGCGGCCCTGCGCGATGCGCGCCGGGTCCTCGGCCTCGTCGGTGCCGCCGATCAACTCGGCGATCTCCACCCCCGTCAGCAGCCGCGCATCGCGCCGCCGCTGGTCTTCGGCAATGTTCAACGCCACCCGGAACAGGTATGCCGCCGGCTGCTGGATCGATCCGCCCGGCGGCATGTCGTTGACCTTCAGAAAGGCTTCCTGCATGGCATCGTGCGCCAGGTCGTCGGACCCCAGGCGGCGCTTGAGCTGGCTGCGAAAATCGTTGTAGCGCTCCAGGAACAGCGCGCGCAGCGAGCCGGACGGCTTGTCATCCCGCACGGCCGTCTCCCTGCAAGGCGCCGCAGTCAGCCGCGCCGGCCGGCTGCAACAGCACCGTCACCGGCTGCACCATGCCGGCAGGCAGCGGGCCGGCCGTCACCCCGCGCAGCGCCGCCTCCAGCCGCCGGTTCAGCGGCGCCGACCCGGTGTCGGCCACCCAGTCCACCTGATTGACGCGCCAGGCCTTGTCGAACCACAGCTTGACCAACGCGCGATAACGGCCCGGTTCCGCGCCCTGCCCCTTGCACAGCGCACGCTTGAGCGCGCCCTGCAAGGCGGCGGCATACGGGGTGTCGCGCAGCCGCGCCTGCCCGGCCGGCCGCGCAGGCGCTTCGCGCGGCGCCGCCACCACGGTGAATGAATGCGGACTGGCATAGCGGATCGCCAGCGGCGAGCCGGCCAACAGCCGGCGCAGCGCGTCTCCCGGCGTATACGTGCCCACCACCGCGGGCGCCTCGCGTCCCGCCGTCAGGGCGCTGTCCACCAACACCGTCAGGCCGCTGGTCAGGCTGTACTGCGCCAGCGCCTGATCCAGGGGCTGAGCGGCAATGGAGAAAGCGATCTCGCGCGGCGGCGTCTGCGCCGCGCCCGCACCGGCCAGGGCGCACAGCCCCAGCGCCAGGCAGGCGCGCCGAATCCAGCCCCCGCCTGTCGGACAGGCCAGGGTCATCGACGCCAACACGTAGGAAAATTGCCAGGCATGGCCATTGCCGCGAACGCCCGTGCGCCCGCCTCGATGCGAAAGGCGCCATGCTAGGGTGCGAGAATGACGTAATCGTGACACGCCACACAAGGGCGCCGTCCCGCCGCCACGCAATCGTCACCTGCGCGGCGTTATCCGTCCCTATACTGATCGCATGGCGGCCGCTGGCCGCCGGGCCTTGTCCAAGGAGCCCGCATGCGCCCATTCAGCCTGATTCCGGATCGCGCCTGCCTGCTGTTGCTGGCAGCGCTGGCGGCCACGCCCATGGCGGCCGGGGCCCAAGGCCCGGCAGCGCCGCAGCCCGCCGCGTCCACGGCAACCCCGCCCAAGCCCGCGCCTCGCGCCTGCATCGACACCGAGGTCAATGGCTACCATGCCCTGTCCTATGACTGCCTGAACCAGAAGATGGCGCCCGACGCCGCGCCCAGGCCCCCGCCCACGCCGGGGTCCGAGGCCATCACGCAAAAGCCGCCCAACCAGATGGGCCTGCCCACGCCCGCCACCATCGGCAACCGCATGGGCAATACCTTCGGCACGTCGGCGTATCCGCAGCGGCCGACGCCGCCGTGAAGCCCGTCGCGCCCCGGCAGGACGCGGCATCAGGCCGGGCGGCCCGCCCGCTTGGGCATCACGCCGTGCGGCTGATGAAATAGATCTTCTTGACGAAGGTGTCCACTTCCCAGCGGCCGGTATAGCCTTCCGGCATCACGAAGGCCTCGCCCACGGTCAGCTCGTGCACCGTGCCGTCCGGGTCGACCAGGCGCGCCGCGCCTTCGACGATGTAGCCGAATTCGATGTAGCCCGTGGTGTTGGACTGGAAACGGCCCGCCGTGCTTTCCCACACGCCGGCTTCGGCACGGCCGCCGTTGCCTTCGAATGCCGTCACGGTGCGAAACGCCGCGTCGCCGGAAATCGGCCGCTTGGGCTTGCCGGGCACCGGGTTCTTCATGGGGCCGGCATCGATGCGGACCAGCCGCGATTGATCGTGCTTCACTGCGCTTTCCTTGGAATCAATGCGCCGCCACCACCAGCACTTCGGCCGCGCCGCGGCTGACCGTGCGCATGCGATGCGGCAGTTCGGAATCGAAATAGAGGGAATCGCCGGTGTCCAGGCGGAACTCGCGTTCGCCCACCCGCACCTCGATGGCGCCCTTGAGCACCAGCAGGAATTCCTCGCCCGGGTGCGGAAACACCGCCGAGGCGTCCGGAAATTCGCGCGGCGGATGCACCAGAAAAGGCTCCATGGCCTTGACCTTGCGGCGCCCGGCCAGCGATTCATAGTGGTATTCGTTACCCAGGCCGCGGCGTTGCAGGACCTCGCGGTCGGCCACGCGCACCAGGCTCACGACCTCGTCCTGCGCGGCGCCGTCGCCCCCGCCCACCAATTGCGACACCCCCACGCCATAGGCTTCGGCCAGGCGCAGCACGGTCGATATCGACGGCTCGCTCAAACCGCGTTCGAGCTTGGAGAGATAACTTTTGGTCAGGCCCGTGCGCTCGCCCAGCTGTTCCAGGGACAGGGACTGCTGGCGACGCAACGTGCGCAAACGGTGAGGCAGGTCGATCATGGACGGAAAAGGGCACGGTAACGACCGGTAAGCATGCCCTAAACCGACGGCTTCGTCGAGTTTCAGCCCAGCACGTCGGGGTGCTGGCGCAGCGCCCGCCGCGCGTAATACGCAAAGCCCACCTGCGAACGCTTGGGCGTCAGGATCCAGTCGTGCGCCTCGTGACCCAGCACCGGCGGAATCGGCTGGATCTTGCCGGCGGCCATCGCCAGCAACTGCATGCGCGCCGCGCGTTCGAACTGCAACGCCAGCACGCAGGCCTCTTCCACCGAGCCCGCCGCGACCAGCATGCCATGGTGCGACAGCAGAATCGCGCGCTTGTCGCCCAGCGCGCCCGAAATGATCACGCCTTCCTCGTTGCCCACCGGCACACCCGGCCAGTCCTTCAGGAACGCCACGTCGCCGTACAGCGGGCAGTTGTCCATGTGCGAGACTTCCAGCGGCACCTCCAGCATCGACAGCGACGCGGCATGCAGCGGGTGCGTATGGATGATGCAGTTCACGTCCGGCCGCGCCCGATAGATCCACGAATGAAAGCGGTTGGCCGGATTCGGCATGCCGCCGCCTTCCTGCACTTGCAGGTCTTCGTCGACCAGCAGCAGGTTGTCCGCCGTGATCTCGTCAAAGCCCAGGCCCAGGCGCTGGGTGTAATAGCGGTTGGGCGCCGGCGCACGCGCCGTGATCTGGCCCGCCAGGCCCGAATCGTGCCCGCCGTCGAACAGAATGCGGCAGGTCAGCGCCAGGCGCTCGCGCAGCGTCCAGTCCGGGGTATCCAGCGTGCGCTGCATGTCGGCCTTCGCCCGCTGTATCAATTCGTCCTTGCCCAAGTGCATCGTATCGGCCATCTCGACTCCTTTCTATGCCGTTTCCAACAACGGCGTAAAGCCCGGCAAGGCGCGCATGCGCGCCAGCCAGGCACTGATATGGGTAAAGGCGGACAGGTCATAGCCGCCCTCTTGCGCCATGCTGGTATAGGGATACAGCGCAACGTCCGCGATGGTCGGCGCATCGCCCACCAGGAACAGGCGCTCCGCCAGGTGGGCGTCCATCCAGGCGGCCGCGCGCATCCCGATCGCGCGCCATTGCACCATCGCCGGGTCGTCCACCCGCGCCGTCTGGCGCAGGTGGATCAACAGGCGCGGCTGCGCGAACGCATGCATGTGCTGGGTCTGCTCAAAGCTCAGCCAGCTGGCCACCTGCGCCTGTTCCAGCCGGCCTTCAGGCAACCAGGGCGTGCCTCGGCCCAGATACCACAGGATCGCCTGCGACTCGGCCAGCCACTCGCCTTGCGGCGTCAGCAGCGCCAGCACCTGGCGCCAGGGGTTGATGCGGGCAAACGCCTCGGTCTCCAGGTCGCCCTGCACGATGTCGAAGGTGCGGCGCGTCACCGTCAGGCCCATGTAGCCGCAGGCCAGGCGCACCTTCCACGCATTGCCCGACCGCAGCGTATCGGCCAGTTCCAGGGGCTGCCCGGCCAGCGGATGCAAGGCCTGCGTCGTCTCGTTCACGGTGGTCATCGACGTTGTCTCGGTCGGGTTTGTCTTGGGCGTCGTCGGCCGGGTGCCGGCCCCGTTCATCGTCGCCATTCTCAATCCATCTTGATATCGGCGCGCTTGACGATCTCGGCCCACTTCGCTTTCTCGGCCGCGATGAAACGCTGGTATTCCTCGGGCGCGCCGGTGTACAGCTGCGTGCCCTGCGCCGCCAGGCGCGCCTTCAGGTCGGGCGAGGCCAATGTCTGGCGCAGCGCCGCATTCAGCTTTTCCAGCACCGCCGGCGGCGTGCCCGCCGGTGCAAAAAATGCATTCCACGAACTGATCTGCAAGCCCGCATCGCCCGCCTCGCGCGACGACGGCACCTGCGGCGCCGACGGCAAGCGCTGGTCCGACGCCACGGCCAGCGCCCGCAGCTTGCCCGATGCCGCGTGCGGCATGATCACCGGGCTGGCGTCCATCACCACGTCCACCTGCCCGCCGATGGCGGCATTGACCGCCTCGCTGCCGCTCTTGAACGGCACGTGCACGATATCCACGCCCGCCGTCAGCTTCAGCAATTCCAGCCCCAGGTGCGGCGAACTGGCCGTGCCCGCCGACCCGAAATTCAGCTTGGCCGGATGCGCCTTGGCATACGCCACGAACTCGCCGAAATTTGCCGCCGGCAGATCGCCGCGCACCGCCAGCACGTAGGGCGACCCGGACACCAGGCCCACCGGCAAGAACTTGTCCGCGTCGTAGCTGAGCTTGGCATAGATCAGCGGGTTCACCACCTGCGTGCCCACCGTGCCCATGAAAATCGTATACCCGTCAGGCGCCGCCGAGGCCGCCACCTGCGCCGCGATCACCCCACCCGCGCCCGGCCGGTTTTCCACCACCACGCTCTGGCCCAGCGCGTCGCCCATGCCCTTGCCCACCTGCCGCGCCACGATATCCGTGATGCCGCCGGCCCCGAAAGGCACCACCAGCCGCACCGGATGATCCGGAAAAGCCGCCTGCGCCGCGCCGCCCAGCCCCGCCGCAAACGCCAGCGCGGCCGCCATGATCTTGCGTTTCATGCCATTCCCCTTGTGTCCGCCGCTTGGATGCGGCTATGACACAAAGTGTCCTATAGGGGATTGATTTTCCGCAAGGGAAATTTGATTGGGGGATACCCTGGGGCGGCGGACAGAACATTTCGCCAAGCGGCAAGCGCTCGACATCCCGCGCCAAAAAAATCGGCAATTCTGGCGGCCCACCTGATTGGATAAATCAATCAAATCCCGATCTTGAAACCTGCGCGCCTGATGCCATATCTGCGCTATGGCGGGGCAACGCAGCTTGAAAATACCCTTGCCGCCAAGCCCCCGCCCGTCTGAACCAGACCTCATCGGGAGACGAACATGGCAACTTATCCATTTTTCGATAGCGGCGTCCGTTCCGCCTTGGACACCCTGCAACAGCTGGACAAAATCCTGCGATCCTCGAGCGCGCCTTCCAACCTGCGCTCCACGGCGCGCGGCGATTTCCCCCCCGTGAACGTCGGCGTCAGCGCCGATTCGATCGAAGTCGTGGCGTTCGTGCCGGGCGTCGACCCGGACGCGCTGGAGGTCACGATGGAAAAAGGCCTGCTGACCCTCTCGGGCGAACGGCGCGAAGAAGAGCCTTCCGGGCAAACCACCCTGTATGCCCGCGAACGCGCGCGCGGCCGATTCAGTCGCCTGGTGGAATTGCCCAGCGATGCCGATCCGGACAACATCCAGGCACGCTACACCGACGGCTGCCTCTGCATCTCGATCGGCAAGCGCGAATCCGCCAAGCCGCGCCTGATCGCCATCCAATGAACACCGGCCGACGACACAGGAGGATCATCATGCAAGCACGCAACCCACTTGCCGCCCTGGGCGGCTCGGAACCCTTGGCCAAGGGCGCGAACGACAGCAATCGTCCCGCCACCCTGCCCGCCGTGGACATCTACGAAAACGCCACCGGCATCACGTTGCTGGCCGACCTGCCCGGCGTGTCCAGGGAGAGGCTGTCGATCAAGGTGCAGTCGAACGAACTGTTGATCGAAGGCGAAGCCGCGGTGCAGGTGCCGGCCGAGGTGCGCCTGGTGCATAACGAACTGCGCGAACCGCTGTTTCGCCGCAGCTTCACGCTGGGCCACGACCTGGACAAAGACAACATCACGGCCAACTTGAAACACGGCGTGCTGACGCTGCAGATCCCGCGCCTGCGGGAAGCGCAGCCGCGCAAGATCTCGGTCACCGTGACTTGAATGTCAAGCATGGAGCTAGGCGCCCAGTCGCGCCGGAACCTGCTCCATCAGCCAGTCGATGAAGACGCGCAGCCGCTGCGTGACATGGCGATTGTGCGGATACACGACGTGGAACGGATAGGGTTGGGGCCGCCACGGTTTCAGGATTTCGACGAGCGCCCCGCTGTCGAGTGCCGGGCGCGCGGCGTAGGTGAAGGTCTGGACGATACCCAGGCCCGCCAGCGCGGCGGCCAGATGGGCATTGCTTTCGTTGACGCCGACGTGGCGGTCCACCTTGAGCTCCTGCTTTTCCCCTTCGCGTTCGAAGCGAAAGGGAACCGCGCGGCCGTTCTGCGGCGAGAGGTAACTCACCAACTTGTGGCCGTTTTTCAGCTCATCCGGATACGCCGGCGTACCGAACTGTTTGAGGTATCCCGGCGTGGCGCAGGTGATCAGGGCGGCGGTGCCCAGGTGCCGCGCCACCAGCGAGGAGTCGTCGAGCGGCCCGCCACGGACCACGCAATCGACGTTGTTGCTGATCAAATCGACAGCCCGATCGGACACGCCCAGGTCGATACGGATGTCCGGATAGCGCGCCAGAAAGTCAGGCAACGCCGGGATCAGCACGTCGCGTGCGGTCGATCCTCCTACATCGATGCGCAGGTGCCCTTTGGGTCGGCCCGGCACCGCGTTGAACGCGCTGTCGATGTCTTCGAGGTCGCGCACGATGCGCAGGGTCTTCTCGTAGTAGTCGCGGCCTTCCGGCGTGACGGTGACGCGCCGGGTCGTGCGCTGCAAGAGGCGGACCCCCAGGTGCGTTTCCAGGTCCTGCACCATCTTGCTCAGCGTCGCGTTGGGCATGTCCAGCGAGTCCGCCGCGCGGGTGAAACTGCCGGCTTCAACCACGCGGGCAAAGCCGCGAATGGCGGTCAACTGATCCATGCCCGGGTCTCCTCCAGAAATCAGATTATCCACAACCATGGATAGTTATTTCAATTTTACATACTAACTCTCATACCGCCTTGCCCATAAAGTGACCTCCATGCCAGTCAGCAACAACGCTTCACACGGAAATGAGTCCGGTGAACGGCTGGACTGAAACCTTTCTTATCAGGACTTGGAGCTCATCATGAATCAGCAACTCAATGGCAAGATCGCACTGGTCACCGGCGGCACCACGGGCATCGGCCTGGCCACCGCTCAGGAATTGGCGGCACAAGGCGCGCGCGTCTTCATCACCGGACGCCGCCAGGCGGAACTCGATGCCGCCGTGGCCAGTCTCGGTGGCGCAGCCACGGGCATTCGCGCCGACGCCTCGGTGCTGAGCGACCTTGATCGCGTCTACGCACAGATCGCCGAAAGCGCCGGCAGGCTCGACATCCTGTTTGCCAATGCCGGCGGCGGCGACATGTTGCCGCTGGGCGCGATCACCGAAGCGCATTTCGATCGCATCTTCGGCACGAACGTGCGCGGCACCTTGTTCACGGTGCAAAAGGCCCTGCCGCTTCTGGTCGATGGCGCCTCGGTGATTCTCACGGCGTCGACGGTTTCCATCCTGGGCACGGCGAATTTCAGCGTCTACAGCGCCAGCAAGGCGGCGGTGCGCAACTTTGCGCGCTCCTGGGCGCTGGATCTGAAAGACCGCGGCATCCGCGTGAATGTCGTGAGCCCGGGGCCGGTCCGCACGCCGGGGCTGGGCGGCCTGGTCCCGGACGAGGCCCGTCAGGGATTGTTCGATCACCTGGCCGCACAGGTGCCGCTGGGTCGTCTTGGCGAGCCGCAAGAGATTGGCAAGGTGGTGGCGTTTCTGGCCTCGGATGCCGCCAGCTTCGTCAATGGCGTCGAGCTCTTCGTCGACGGCGGCATGGCACAGGTCTGAGCCGCGGCGGCGCGCCGCAGCGCAGCCTGTTTCAGAACCGCCAGCGCATGTCCAGCGTTCCGGCGTGCTGGCGGTTCCCCCCCCCGAACTCGCCGCCATAACTGAGACCGGCCGTCAAATTGCGTACGGTCATCAGGTCGGCGCCAAACTCCACCCGGGCGGCATCCCGGGCGATCGGGGTGCCCGTCACGCTGAACGCGGGGCCCTGGTCGAATGCCATCGAGGCGACGGGCAGCGTGCTCCCATAGACATGACGCCAGCCCAGCATGCCGCGCAATGCGATGGCATAGCCCGGCAATTGCCAGCTGCCGCGCAGCCCGGCCAGGCTGCTGAGGTTACGTTGGCGCAGCCCCTCGCTGGAAAGCGCGGCCGCGCCCCCTGACTCCGAAAACCCTTGCATGCGGAGCTGGCTCCAGGTCGCCCCGACAAAAGGCTCGATCGTGGCCAGATCGGACAGCGCCAGTGCGTACCCGGCCTCCGTGAAGAGCTGCGTGGTGCCGCCGCGATAGCCCGCCGTGAGCGTTTCATTCAAGCTGCCGTAGCGCACGCTGCGCCGCGAGTCGATATCGTGCCAGGAGTAGGCGCCACCGGCCATCAGCTTGAGCTTGCCCGCACCCAGTCCATAGGCCTTGCCGCCAAATACGGTCGCGGTATAGCTGCCGATCGTGGCGTTGCCGCTGCCCGACCGCTCACTCAGCCGCGCATCGGTGTAGCCGAATGCACCGCCCGCGCGCCATCCCCCGCCAATGGCGGCATCGCCCCCGAGCGTCAGGTTGGTGCTGTGCTGGGTCAGGCTCGAGGCATTGCCATCCCCTGCAAGATTGCGCCAATCCCCGCCGATCTGGACCCACAGCGGCGAAGCGTCGATGCGCGGCAGGGCCCCCGCAGGCGGCGGCCCTCCTCGGTCGACCGCAGCGGTGGGCGCCCCCGCGATCATCGGCGCCGACAAATTGCCACGCATTGCGGCCAGCCCATTGAACGCCGCGGGCGTCATGGTGGTGCTCGTCAGCGCGGACGCCACATTCGCGTGCGTGTCGCCGGATAACTGGGCCAGCGCGGAACCCAGGTCGGCCACGTTATTGCTCAGCGCGATGGTGCGCCAGACCTCATGGCCCTGCGCAAGCCGATCAATTGCGCCGGCCACCGCTGCCTGGTTGGGGCTGGCACCAAAGCTGGCCATGCTGCGGTCATTGCGTACGAGCGCAAGCGTCACATCATTGCCCGTGCCTCCAGTGGTGCTGACGGGTGCGCTCAAGAAGAGCAAGGGATTGCGTATGTTCGAAAAGGTGCCCGTCACGGCGCCGGCACTTTGATTGTCGATCAGCACGTATGGCCCATTCTTTGGCTGCCAGTCCGCGGCATCCTGGGGCGACAGCAGCAGTTCCAGCGTGCTGCCGGCAATGTCCACGTTGCCTGCGACCTCTACGCGGCCAAGCGCGGACGGTGCGCCACTGATGCGCAGCGTGCCGCGGTTGACGTAGTCGCCTTGGATAGTCTGGGCGCCGGCAGGATTTCCGGGCGCGTGCACCGCACCGGAGTCGATCGTGGTAGCGCCCAGGCTGCCGGCGCCACCCAGCAAGGTGCCGCTCTGCGCCCTCACGCTACCGCCCAGCCCTGCCCCCTCGGTCAGCCACAGGCCGCCCCCCGCCAGCGTGACCTTGCCGGTATAGGCGCTGTTGTTGGCGCCCAATGTGAGCATGCCCGCGCCGACCTTGGTCAGGCCGCCCTCTCCCTTGAACCGACCGGTATAGAGACTGTGGCCATTGTCGGCGCCGGTGGTCAGGGTGGCCTGGCCCAATGCAACGTTGCCGCTTCCGGCCAGCGAACCAATGGTCTGATCCAGACCGGCCAGGTCAAGCTGCGTACCCGCCCCGAGCAGGAATGCGCTGCGCGGCGACAAGCCGTCGGCGCGTCCGGCCCGCAGTGTTCCCTGCTCCACCAAAGTCGGCCCCGAATAGCGGGTGATGCCTGACAGCACCAGCGTGCCGGCGCCCTGCTTGGCCAACCCGCCGCCCGTTTCTCCATCGGTCACCTGACCGGACAACGCCAGCGTGTAGGCCTGGGTATCGACGTTGGCCAGTCCGGCCAGGGTGACGGCGTTTCCGAGGTTCAGGTTATCGGCCACGGCCAGCAGGGTTGCGCCGTTCGACACGGCCAGCGTCCCGGTCCCCAACGCGCTGCTGTGCCCGACGCCCAGCACACCTTGCTGCAATTGCGTGCCGCCCGAATAGCTGTTGTTGCCCATCAGCACCAGCGTGCCGCCGCCGGCCTTCACCAGGCTGCCCTGGTAGCTGGCCTCGGGCTTGACGGCCAGCGCGGCGACGCGGCGCTGGCGCAATTCGATCTCTCCCTGGGCGGCTGCATTGGCCGAGAGGATGCTTGTGCGCTTGCCGTTCAGCGCCGCCGACGCGAGATCGCTATCGCTCTTGCCCTCGACGAAATCGTCATAGTCGTCCGGTTCGCTATAGCCCTCCTCCCAGCGGGGATGGGTGCCTTCGTACAGGTCGAGCAACAGCGCGCCTTCGGGATTGGCCTTCAGCGCGTTCAACGCGGCCAGCAGTCTTGCGGGCCGGTAGAGTGCCCGCGTATTGCTGTTGAGAACTTCCTTCAGCAACACGCGGGCCTGCGCCATGCCCGCAATCGCGCCTGCCGCGGACACGACATCGGGCACGGGACGCTCGCGCCCTTGTATCGCCGACTTGTCGGCTGCCCAGGCTGCGACCTCGGCCGCGTCGTCCTTCCGGCGTTGAATCAAGGCACGCTCAGAAATATCATTCTTCCAGGTGTCCGACACGCCGGCTGGAAGATTGGCGGTGAAGCGGCCCAATAGTTGCGATGGACCGTCCATGCCCTTTTTCATATCGGGTACGCCCCATCCGTACACGGCGTCGGGGACATCGGCAGGCCCCTTGCCGCGATGCGATGCGGTAGTCAGCAATATTGTCCTGATCTCCTCGTTACCGAGATAGGGATACCGCTCCATCAAGACGCCCAGCACGCCCGTCACGTGCGGCGCCGCCATCGAAGTGCCGCTGGAAGACTGATATTGGTCATCGCCTTTCACGCTGGCACTGAGAATATCGACCCCAGGCGCGGCAAGGCACCAGTACTTGGCCACCCCGCAATGGTTGAATTGTTGACCGCCATTCTTTTGCAACCCCGTTACCGCGATCCAGTACTTTTCCAGTTCGGGGCGGAAGTACGGCGTGCCGGCGCGTACCGACGCATTCCTCACGCCCGCGTTTCCGTTGGCCCAGACCTGCAGCACGCCATATTGCAGCGATACGTCCGCCGCGGCATCCAGCCACGTCTTCTTGCCCGCGCTGTTCAGTCGCGTGTAGGCCTCTGTCAGCCCGGAGACCGAGTCGTAGTTGTCGGCTTTTGGAGGCGATCCCCAGCTGCTGTTGATGACTCGCACGCCCGCAGCAGCCAGCCCCCCATAGGCGGCCTTGAAGTAGTTGTAGTCCATATTGGACCCATACTCGGCCGCGTCCGTACCGTTGGAATTGACGGTGTAATACTGGCTGCCGAACGAGACGCCCATCATGCCCACGCCGTTCTTGGCGGCAGCGATGCTCCCGGATACGTGGTTGCCGTGGTTGTCGTTCTTCCCGATCAACTTGGCGGGATCCGCCGTGCCGATGTAGGGGCCGGGTCGATCGAAGCGCTCGCCCGCACGCCAGGAGAGACCCGATCGGTCCAGTTGCTCGCCATCGTTCAGATAGGTACCCGTAACGCTCAGGGCATTGACGCGTCCCGCGAACTCCTGGTGCGACGACAAATAGCCGGAGTCCACTGCACCGAGTTTGACGCCCGCACCGCTGAATCCCAAAGCATAGGCGTGCTGGGCATTCATGGCACCCAGTCCCCAGTCCGCCTTGAATTCCGGGTGATTCGCCCAGGTTGCCACGGCCGCGTCCCGATCGCGGGTACGGGTGCCATCGTAATTGACGTAAGGCTGCGCCTGCGCCGGCCCGGCTGCTGCCTGAGCCAGCGCCAGCAAGGCGGCCTGCGTCGCCACGACGGCCAGACGCGCCCGCGGCAGGTAAGGCAGGCCAGGTCCCGGCGCTACTTGGTGATGCGACTGCTTGGTTCTCATTTTTCCCTCTTGGGTCTGCGTCATGTCCCGCCGGGCAATACGACATCAATCCCGACAGGGAGCCACTTTTTGGAAGAACAGCTGGAATCGAACAACAAGGAACATCGCGCAATGTCTTGCAACGACTCGCGGATTATGTCGTGGCAGACCCGGGCGTCGACATCAGCACGATCATTTTCAGAATCGTCTTACCCCCCTTGCGGGGCGCGACGCTGAACGCCGACGGAAGTGGGCCGCGAACGACGGCGTACCGTCGCCAGGCAGGCTCGGTTCGCTTATAGGGGTTATGAGGTGCGCTAATGCACGCGCTGAGGAATAATCAGGCGTTGTCCTCCCGCCCGGGACGCACATCCCGTAGAGTCTCCAAACCTGCAACCTGGAATCCGCTATGACCCAACTTCACATCAACGGCCAAGTCAAGGATGTCGACGTTCCCGGCGAAACACCGCTGCTCTGGACCCTGCGGGACGAGCTCGGCATGACCGGCACCAAGTTCGGATGTGGCATGGCATTGTGCGGCGCCTGTACGGTGCACATGGATGGCGCCCCCATTCGTTCCTGCGTCACCCCCCTTTCGGCCACGGCGGGTCACCGTATCACCACCATCGAAGGGATCGAGGCCGACGCCATCGGCCAAGCGGTGCAACAAGCCTGGATAGAACAGAACGTTGCGCAATGCGGCTACTGCCAGGCGGGCCAGATCATGACGGCGGTAAGCCTGCTGAAAGCCACGTCCCAGCCGACCGATCAGGATATCGAAGACGCCATGAGCGGCAATATCTGTCGCTGCGGCACGTACCCTCGCATCCGCGCCGCCATCCGGCAGGCTGCCAACCGCCTGGCCCAAGGGGGCAAACAATGACGCGCACCGCTCAACTTTCCCGCCGCGGCTTCCTGCAGGGCAGTCTGGGCGCCCTGACCCTGGCCGTCTCGGCCAAGGGATTCATCACGACCGCCTGGGCGGCCGACGGCACCGACAAGCAGTATGGCGCCGACAGCATGCCGGGCGGCACGGTCGAGGACCCGCTGGTTTTCGTCAGCATTGCCGCCGACGGCACCGTCACCATCGTGGCGCACCGAGCCGAAATGGGCACGGGCGTTCGCACCAGCCTGCCCATGGTGGTGGCCGACGAGATGGAAGCGCGGTGGGATCGCGTGAAAGTCATCCAGGCAGAAGCCAACGAGGTGCGCTACGGCAACCAGAACGTGGACGGCTCCCGCAGCGTCCGCCACTTCCTGATGCCCATGCGGCGCGTAGGCGCGGCCGCCCGCCAGATGCTCGAGGCCGCCGCGGCCGCACGATGGTCCGTTCCCCTCTCTCAGGTCAAGGCAGTGCAGCATGAGGTGCTGCATCCGCCCACCGGGCGCCGTTTGACCTACGGCGAGCTGGCGGCCGACGCGGCCAGGCAGCCCGTGCCCACCGGCGATGCGCTCAAGCTCAAGGATCGGGCCGATTTCCGGTACATCGGCAAGGACCAGGTGCGCCTGGTGGACCTGGAGGCCATCGGCAAAGGCCAGGCACGCTACGGCATGGACATGCACCTGCCCGGCATGGTCTATGCCGTGGTGGCGCGCCCTGCCGTCGTCGGGGGCACACTGCGTCGCTTCGACAGCGCCAAGGCGCTGGCCGTGCCCGGCGTGCTGAAAGTCGTCGAGATCCCGGCGATGAAGGGGGCCCCCGCGTTCCAGCCACTGGGGGGGGTCGCGGTCGTCGCCCGCAACACCTGGGCCGCCCGCCAGGGCCGCGATGCCCTGGAGCTCGAATGGGACGACGGCCCGAATGGCCAATACGATTCCACGGCCTACCGCCAGACCCTGGAGGCGGCGGCGCGCCGACCCGGCAAGTCGATACGCAATCAAGGGGATGCCGGGCAAGCCTGGGCCCAGGCGCCGCAGGCCGACCGCCTGGCGGCGGAGTACTACGTGCCGCATCTGGCCCATGCCTCGATGGAGCCGCCAGTGGCCACGGTGCAGATCAACGGCAACCACGCCGATGTCTGGACCTCGATCCAGAACCCGGTGGCGGCGCGCGATGCCGTGGCTGCCCGCCTGAAGCTTGATCCCGCCAACGTGAAAGTGAACGTGCTGCTGCTGGGCGGAGGGTTCGGCCGCAAGTCCAAGCCCGACTTCGTCGATGAAGCCGCCATCGTCGCCCGCGCCATGCCCGAAGGCACGCCAGTCAAGCTGGTATGGACGCGCGAAGACGACATCCATCACGATTACCTGCATACCGTATCGGTCGAGCGGCTGGAAGCCGTCATGGACAAGACGGGTCAGGTGCAATCCTGGCTGCACCGCAGCGCCGCCCCCACCATTGCGTCGCTCTTCTCCGAAGGGGCCAAAGGGCAGCAGATGTTCGAATCGGCCATGTCTGCGATCAACATGCCCTACCGCATACCGAACGTGCGGGTGGAAACGGCCGAAGTCGAGGCGCATGCCCGCATCGGATGGTTCCGTTCTGTCGCCAACATTCCGCACGCCTTCGCAGCGCAATGCTTCATTGCCGAGTTGGCCGAGCGCGCGGGCAAGGACCACAAGGATTTCGCGCTCGAGCTCATCGGCCCGGCCCGCCGGATCGACCCGGGGACGCTGGGCGATACCTGGAATTACTCCGAATCTCCCGAGCGCTACCCTTACGACACGGGCCGCCTTCGTGGTGTCATCGACGCGGCATGCGCTGGCGCAGAATGGGGCAGGACCCTGCCCAAGGGACACGGCCTGGGCCTGGCATTCTGCTACAGCTTCATGAGCTACACCGCCGCCGTGGTCGAGGTCGCGGTAGATGAAAAGGGCCAGGTGCGCATCGTTTCCGTCGACATGGCGATAGACTGCGGCCCGCAGGTCAACCCCGAGCGCATCCGCGCGCAACTGGAAGGGGGCGCAATCATGGGCTTGAGCCTGGCGCTCACCAGCGAAATCACCTTTGAAAAGGGCCGTGTGAAGCAAAGCAACTTCCACGACTACGAGGTGCTGCGCCACAACGCGTCACCCCGCGTGATCCGGACCCATCTGGTCAACGACGATCACGCCCTGCCGCCTGGCGGCGTGGGCGAGCCGCCGGTGCCTCCCGTGGCGCCCGCCGTCTGCAACGCCATATTCGCCGCCACCGGCAAGCGGATTCGCAGCCTGCCCGTGCGCACCCTCGCCTGACCCGCGGACCATGAAACAGCCGACCATCATCGTATTGGCCGCCGGCCAGGGTGAGCGATTTCGCCAGTCGGGCGGTGCAACGCACAAACTCGACGCCTTGCTGGCAGGCTTGCCGGTGCTTGAGCATGTGCTGCAAGCCGTGGCCGATTCCGGCCTGCCATGCCACGTGGTGCGGCCCGGGCCAGCGATCCCCGAGAACGGCATGGGCCGCTCGATTGCCCGCGGGGTCATGGCCACGCAAGACGCCGCCGGCTGGCTGATCCTGCCTGGCGACCTGCCCCTGGTAGAGGCGCACAGTTTGCGCCGGGTGGCGCAAGGCCTGGCCTCCCAGCCCGTGGTCGTTCCGCTCTGGAACGGCCGGCAGGGGCATCCCGTCGGATTTGCGCCTGAATGCGCACAGGCGCTGATGGCGCTTCGCGGGGACACGGGCGCGGCCTCCATCGTGCGCGCATACCGCCAGCATGACGGCGTGCTGGAACTGCAGTTGAACGACCCGGGAATCGTGATGGACGTGGACACACCGGACGATCTGAACCGCGCCCAGGCCATGCTCTCGGTGCGCAGCCTTGCCAAGGAACATTCGCATGGAAACCGTTGACGTCCGGGTACTGCGGGAAGCCCGCGCCTGGCATGCGCAGGGGCACCCGCTATTGCTGGCGACGGTCGTCAAGACCTGGGGGTCTTCGCCGCGCCCCGCCGGCTCGATGATGGCGCTGCGGGGAGACGGGCGGTGTGTCGGCTCGGTGTCTGGCGGCTGCATCGAAGATGACCTGATACATCGCTACACCCTTGCCTGCAGCGCGGGGGGCATTCCCCGACAGGCTCCCGAACGGGTGCGTTACGGCGTGACGGCGGACGAAGCCCACCGCTTCGGCTTGCCTTGCGGCGGCACGCTGGAATTGCTGCTGGAGTTCCAGCCGGCATTCGACACGCTCGACGCCCTGGTCCGGCAATTGGAAGCGGGCCAGCTCGTCCAGCGCACCGTCGACGTGGCCACTGGCGCGGTGACGTTGACGCCCACTTCGGCGCCCGAAGCGTTGCGCTTTGACGGCGCGACCCTGACCCACACCCTGGGGCCGCAATACCGAATGCTGCTCATCGGCGCCGGGGTACTGGCGGAATACCTGGCCACCATGGCCTTGTTCAACGATTTTTCAGTGACGGTCTGCGATCCGCGCGTGGAGCACCTGGGCAGCTGGTCGGTTCCGGGCGTACCCATCACCCGTGAAATGCCCGATGACGCCGTTCAGGCACTGCAGCCTGACGCACGCACGTGCATCGTCGCCCTGAGCCACGATCCCAAGCTGGACGATCTTGCGCTATTGGAAGCCCTTCACAGCCCCGCCTTCTATGTCGGCGCCATAGGCTCGCGTCGCAACACGAACAGCCGCAAGCAGCGATTCATAGAACATTTTGGCGAAACCCCGGCATCTCTCGCCCATTTGCACGCGCCTGTCGGTATCTACATCGGCAGCCGGACGCCCGCGGAAATCGCGGTCAGCATCATGGCGGAAATCCTTGCGGTCAAGAATGGCGTCGCGCTACCGCCGACGCTGTCCGTCGAGCAAGTCAAGCACCAGCGGGATTCCTTGACCTGCGACTAGCCCTCACCCGCATGCCGCGTCCCGTCGGCGTTACGGTTCAGGCTGCCTGCCGCAAGGGCGAACGCGAGGTGAGAAAAGCCAGGCAGGCCGCCAACAGCAGCGCGGCGGCACTGGCCATGAAGGTGCTGGCGTAGCCCGCCGAGTCGAACAGCAAGCCGCCGACGGTCGACCCCAGGGCGATGGCCAGCTGGATCACCGCGACCATCAGGCCGCCGCCTGCCTCGGCGTTGTGCGGCATCGCCTCGGCGATCCAGCTCCACCAGCCTACGGGGGCCGAGGTCGCCATCAGGCCCCACAGCCCCAGCAGCACGACCACGCCGGCGACCCGGGCGCCGAAGGGAATGAGCATCAGGGCAATCACGGCCATGAGGGCGGGAATGACGATCAGCGTCCCGTACACGCTGCGCTTGAGCACGGCGCCGATCAGTGCCGTGCCGATGAAGCCGGCCACGCCGATCCCCAGCAGGATCAGAGACAGCGTGGATACGCTCACGTGCGTCACGGTCTCGAGAAAGGGCCTCACGTAGGTGAACAGCGCGAACTGTCCCATGAAAAAAGCGCCGCAGGCGGCCATGCCCAATGCCACCGGCCGGCTTGCCAGCACCTTGAAGACGTTGCCCGAGCCCGCCTCGCGTGCCTGGGCGGGCATCGCCGGCAGGCTGATCCCCTGCCAGACCAAGGCAATCGCGGCCACCGGCACCAGGCAGAAGAACGCCCCGCGCCAGCCCACCACCGACCCCAGGTAGCTGCCCAGCGGCGCCGCAATCACCGTCGCCAGCGCGTTGCCGCCATTGAAGACCGCCAGGGCACGTGGCACCTGGTCGGCGGGCACCAGGCGCATGGCCGTAGCCGCCGACAAAGACCAGAAGCCGCCGATGACCACGCCGATGAGCGCCCGGCCCGCCATGTAGGTCAGGTAGTTCGGTGCCAGCGCCACCACGGCGCCGGAGATGGCCATCAGCGAAGTCAGCGCCAGCAGCAGCGTCTTGCGGTTGATGCCGCCGGCCAGCCACGAGATCGACAGGCTGGCGAACACGGCGAATGCGCCGGAGATCGCGATGCCCTGCCCGGCCAGGCCTTCGGTGACGTACAGGTCGGCCGCTATCGGCGTCAGCAGACTGACCGGCATGAATTCGGACGCGATCAATGCAAACACGCACAGCGACATGGCGAACACGCCACTCCAATGGGCGGGTTGTGCTCGCGATGGAGCGAAACAGGCATGTGCCAAGGACTTGACCCTCTCGATTCGGACATTGCATGCGCGTGCCAGGGTCGGCAGGCGCAACGGCATTGACCACACCCTGCATGTTGCGGCGTCGGCACCAGATTGACTAGCTAATGAAAACTTAAAGACGCTATTAGTTGTACTAATGAATGGTTCGTGAAAAACTGCTGCCATGGTCAAACGCAACCTCAACGATCTTCTGTATTTCGTCACCGTGGCGCGCGAAGGCAGCTTCACGCGCGCCGCCTCGCTGCTGGGCGTCACGCAGTCGGCCCTCAGCCAGGCCATCAGCGGCCTGGAGGCGCGCCTGGATATCCGGCTGCTCACGCGCACCACGCGCAGCGTGTCGCCCACCGCCGCCGGCGAGCGGCTGCTCAATGCCATCGGCCATCGATTCGATGAAATCGGCGCTGAGCTGGATGAGCTGACGGAGATGCGGGACAAGCCAGCCGGCACGGTGCGCATCACCTGTGGCGAGCACATCCTGCGCACCACGCTGCTGCCCAAGCTCACGCCCCTGATGCTCGACTACCCCGACATCAAGATCGAGTTCGACATCAATTACGGATTGCGGGACATCGTGGCCGACCGCTACGACGCGGGCGTGCGGCTGGGTGACACGATCGACAAGGACATGATTGCCATGCCGATCGGGCCGAAGCTGCGCATGGCGATCGCGGCATCGCCTGCGTATTTCAAGACACGCCCGGTTCCCAGGACGCCGCGCGACCTGCTCCAGCACAATTGCATCAACATGCGCATGCAGACCGCGGGCGGTCTCTACACCTGGGACTTCGAGCGCCGCGGCCAGACCGTGAACGTGCGTGTGGATGGCCAGCTCATCTTCAACACCTCGCCCGGCATGGTGGACGCGGCGGTGGCGGGATTGGGGATCGCGTCCCTGCCCGAAGAAGAGTTCGCGCCCCACCTCGAGAACGGACAACTGGTGCGCGTGCTGGAAGATTGGTGCCCGCCTTTCCCCGGCTACTACCTGTATTACCCGAGCCGGCGGCAACCTTCACCCGCGTTCTCGCGGGTGCTCAACGCGCTGCGATTGACGCCTGCGCCGGCCCCCGAGAAGCGTTAGCCGGTTGTGCGGGACAGGGACTGCCTGGCCCGCGCCTTCCTCGCACCTGCTCGCCGACCCGCATCGCCCCCCTGTACCGGCCCGGCACTCATTCCTGCGCCACGGTCCTGGCCGCCTCGGCGTGAATCCAGGCCAGAAAAGCCTCCACGGAGGGACGCTTGGCGTGCCGGGCCGGGTAGACGAGGAAATGGGCCTTCACCGCGATGGACCTGGCCATGCCGAAGATGGGCCGCAGCCCGCCCGCGGCCAGGTGCGAGCCCGCGATCGTGGCGCTTTCCAGCGCCACGCCCAGCCCCTGTGCCGCAGCGTCCAGGGACATCTGCGCCCGATCGAAGCGGATCGTGAAGTGGTCCGGCGCGCGTCGCTCGGAATAGCGGCCGAACCAGTCAGACCATTGGATGACGCTGACGTTGCTCTGGATGAGCGGCACGTCCAGCAATTGATCCACCCTTTTGATGCGATGCTCGCGAATGAACGCCGCGCTCGCGAGCGGCAGGATGCGCTCTTCGAACAGGGGTTCCACCACGACGTCGTCCCATTGCGGTACCCCATAGCGGATGTCGACGTCCGATTGGCCCAGCGCGAAATCGCTGTGCGAATGAGCCGCCGACAGATTCAGCGCCACCTGCGGATGCGCCAGCGCAAAGCGCCGCAACCGGGGCACCAGCCAGAGACTCGCGATGCTGGGCGCCGAATGCACGTACACGCTGTTGCTGACGCCCTGGCGCAGGTCTTCCGTGGCCGTCGAGATGGCCGCGAGCGCGCCGCCGATGCGCGCCAGGTACTGTTCGCCCGCGCGGCTCAGGCGCACGCCGTGGGCACTGCGCTCGAACAGCCGCACGCCCAGGTCCGCTTCCAGCCGGGAAATCTGATGGCTGACCGCCGATGCGGTCAGATGCAACTCGGTCGCGGCAATCGCAAAGCTGCGCCGGCGCGCGACGGCTTCGAACGCCAGCAGGTTGGCGATGGGCGGCAGAGCAGGCATGGGGGTAGACCCTGACTTCAGATGAAGATCTGTCATCTTAGACTGATGACACATCGTTTGTCTTAATGCTAGCAGGCACCCAGAATAGTCCGCACTGACATGACAACGACAGGAGGACGACAGATGCTGCTCAAGGACAAGGTTGCCGTGATTTCCGGCGGCGCAGGGCTCAACGGACTGGGATTTGCCACCGCGCGCCAGATGGCCGCCCACGGCGCGCGCGTCGTGATCCTGGACCTGGCGCGCGCGGAGCCGGCCACCGCCGCCGCCCGGCTGGGCGACGGCCATCTGGGCCTGGTGGCGGACGTGACCGACAAGGCCGCCTGCGTGGCCGCCATCGAACAAGCCATCCACGCCTACGGCAGGATCGACATCCTGGTGAACAACGCCGGCATTACGCAGCCGGTCAAGACGCTGGAAATCACGGGTGCGGACTACGACCGGATCCTGGACGTCAGCCTGCGCGGCACGCTCTACCTGTCGCAGGCCGCGCTGCCGGCCATGCAGGCGCAACGCGCCGGCGCCATCGTGTGCATTTCGTCGGTGTCCGCGCAACGCGGCGGCGGCATTTTCGGCGGACCGCACTACTCGGCCGCCAAGGCGGGCGTCCTGGGGCTGGCCCGCGCCATGGCGCGCGAATTCGGCGCAGACGGCATCCGCGTCAATTGCATCACCCCCGGCCTGATCGAGACCGACATCACGCAGGGCAAACTGTCGGCCGAGCGCAAGGCCGATATCGAAGGCACCATCCCGCTGGCGCGGCTGGGCAGGGCCGACGACGTGGCGGGCGCTTGCGTGTTCCTGTCCAGCGACCTGTCGGCCTACTGCACGGGTATCACACTCGACGTCAACGGGGGCATGTTGATTCACTGATCCGCAGCACCCCATCACCATCGGAGGAGACCAATCATGAAAAGCAGAACACTGCTTCGCACGGGCCTGGCGGCCCTCGCCACCGCCGCACTGCTGCCGCTGGCGGCACAGGCGCAGAACATCAAGCTGACCCTGGGGCATGGCGCGGCCGTGGGCAATCCGCGCCACGAGGCGTCGGAGAAATTCGCGCAGGTGCTCAAGGCCAAGACCGGCGGACGCATCGAAGTCCAGGTCGCGCCGTCCGGCCAACTGGGCGATGACGCCGCCATGGTGACGGCGCTGCGCACCGGCGCCCTGGACATCAGCGCCAATTCGCAAGGCGCCGTCGCGGCCGCGGTTCCGGAATACGCCGCCTACGGCATGCCCTTCCTGTTCCGGAACGCCGGCGCCGCCTTCAAGCTGCTCGATGGCCCCCTGGGCAAGGAGCTCGCCGAGAAGTCGGCCAGCAAGAACCTGATCCTGCTGGGAACCTGGGACAACGGCATCCGCCAGATGACCAACAGCAAGCACCCCATCAACACGGTCGAGGACATGAAAGGCCTGAAGATGCGCGTGCCGCCTGACGCCACGCTGGTCGACATCATGAATGCCCTGGGTGCGCAGGCGCAGCAGATCAAGTTCGCCGAACTCTACGTGGCGTTGCAGCAAGGCGTGGTGGACGGCCAGGAAAACCCGTTGGTGAACTTCCAGGCCAGCAAGCTGTACGAGGTGCAGAAGCATCTGGCGATGACCCATCATCAGTTCCAGATGACGCCTTTCCTGATGAGCAAGCGCACCTGGGATCGCCTGAGCGAGTCCGACCGCAAAGTCGTGCAGGAAGCGGCCGACGAAGCGTCGGCGCTGCAGCGCAAGCTGAGCCAGGAGGCCGACGTCAGGCTGCTGGCGGAACTGAAGGCCCAGGGCGTGCTGGTCACGACGCCTGACACGGCGGGCTTCGCCAAGGCCACCGCCTCGGTGGACGAGAAATGGCTGGCCAGTCCCATCGGCCCCTACGTCAAGAAGGTTCTGGCCGCGGCGCGCGGCAACTGACACGTCCTTCGGCCGCCCGCGTCCCGCCCCGGCGGGCACGCCGGCGGACCGCGCACAAGGCAGGAGACAACATGAATACCGATCCACACGGACTGGTCGGCAGGATCATCGACGGCCTGTGCCGCCTGATCCTCTGGCTATCCACCACGGTGATCTTCGTGATCCTCGTCATCAACACCGGCCTGCGATACGCGACCGGATCAAGCCTGGAGTGGGCCAACGAGATACCCGAGCTGCTCTTTCCGTGGCTCGTCATGTCGGGGGTGGTGCTGGCCGCGCTGCACAACGCCCATATCGCCACCACTTTCATGATGGACGCGCTGCCGGCCCGCACGCGCCGCGTGGTGGCCACCCTGAGCTGGGCGGCCGTCACCGCCCTGTACGCCACCCTGTCGTGGGCGACGTTCAATATGCTCGATATCGTCCACGACGAGAAGTCTCCCATCCTGCAGATGCCCGGCTCGCTCACCTATGCGTGCGTCATGGGCGGCATGCTGCTGCTCGCCGTGCTGGCGGCGCAATCCGCATGGCAGAGCTGGCGTGGCTGCAAGGCCGCGGCGCAGCCCGAAGGCGAGCCGCAGGCGCCCGCCGTGCACTGGTAAACAGGGAGACCCGACATGAGTGCATTGATACTTGTCTTGTTCATGGGCGCGGCCGTGGCCGCCATGCCCATCGCCCACGCCTTGCTGATCGCCGCCACGGCGGCCGTGGCCACCACGGACCGCGTGCCCCTGGACGTGCTGGTGCAGCAGATGGTCGCGCAGGTGCAGAGCTTTCCCCTGATCGCCATCCCCTTTTTCATGCTGACGGGTTCGCTCATGATGGGCGGCAAGCTCGGCGAAGCGCTGGTGGGCGTGCTGTCGGCGCTGATCGGCCGCTATCACGGCGGACCCGCGCAGGTCGGCGTGCTCTCGTCCACGCTGTTCGGCGGTGTATCGGGCTCGGCGGTGGCGGACGCCTCGGCCATCGGTTCCTTGATGATTCCGTGGCACAAGCGGCTGGGCTACCCTGCCGCGTTCTCGGCCGCCACGCTGGCCGCCGCGGCAACGATCGACATCCTGATTCCCCCCTCGATCCCGTTGATCCTGTTTGCCTTGACGGCCAACGCGTCCATCGCGTCGCTGTTCGTGGCGGGGATACTGCCGGGCCTGCTGCTGTGCGCCGGATTCATGACGGCATGCTGGTGGGTAGGCCGGCGCCGCAACTTCCCGCGGGACACGGCGCCCTTCGACGGCGCGGCCTTTCGCCGGCATCTGCTTTACGCCCTGCCCGCGGTGGTGCTGCCGCTTTTGATCATCGTCTTCCTGCGTTTCGGCATCGCCACGCCGACCGAGGTTGCCGTCCTGTCGACGCTGTACGCCGGCCTGGTTTCCGCGGTGCTGTACCGCGACCTGGACTGGAAGCGGCTCAACGCCGCCGTGGTCCATGCCGGCCTGGCGACCGGCGTGGTGCTGCTGGTGATCATGGCCTCGTCAGCGATCGGGTGGCTCTTGACGTTCGACCAGACGCCGCAGGGTATCGCCCACTGGGTACAGGACAACGTGCATGCCAAATGGCTGGTGATCCTGCTGATGAACCTGATGATGCTGTTCCTGGGCATGTTCATCGACCTGCCGGCGGCCGTGCTGCTGCTGGCGCCGGTCTTCGTCCCGCTGGCGCAGAGCATCGGCATGGACATGACGCAGCTTGGCGTGATGATGGTCGTGAACCTGGCCATCGGCCTGTACACGCCGCCGGTAGGCACCACGCTGTTCATCACCAGCGCCCTGGCCAAGGTCAAGGTCGGCCAGACCGTTCGCGAACTGGTGCCCTTCTATCTGGTCGCGTTTGCCGTGCTGGGGCTCGTGTCCTACGTGCCGGCGAGCATCCTGCATTGAAAACTTGTCAAACAAAAGGGAACTTCAAATGGAGCAATCCGGGTCTTTGAGCGGCCTGATGGCCGCCGCGTGGCGCATCCGCCGGTATGCGGTCCGCATGGGTGAAGTGCAGGGGCAGGGATATATCGGGCAGGCGCTCGGCTGGGCCGACGTGCTGGCCGTGGCGTACCGCCACGCCATGACGCTGCGGCCAGGCGACCCGCAATGGGAAGGCCGCGACCGCTTCCTGCTGTCCCACGGCCACTATGCCATCGCCCACTATGCGGCGCTGATCGAGGCGGGCGTGATCCCGGAAAGCGAGCTGGACACCTACGGCAGCGATGACAGCCGCCTGCCCATGTCGGGCATGGCGAGCTACACGCCGGGCATGGAAATCTCTGGCGGCTCGCTTGGCCAGGGCCTGGCCATCGGCGTCGGCATCGCACTGGGGTTGAAGCACAAGCGCAACCCCGCCTTTGTCTACAACTCCATGTCGGATGGCGAGCTGGACGAAGGGTCGACCTGGGAAGCGGCGCTGGGTGCGGCCCACCATGAACTGGACAACCTCGTCTGCCTGGTCGACATCAACAACCAGCAGGCCGATGGCCCGTCAGGCAAGGTGCTGGGATTCGAGCCGCTGGCCGACAAGTGGGCCGCCTTCGGATGGCACGTGCAGCGCGTGGACGGCAACGACCTGGCCGCCGTTGTCGAGGCATTCGACACCGCACGCAATCTGCCGGATCGCAAGCCGCGCGTGATCCTGCTGGACACCCGCATGGGCAAGGGCATCCCGTTTCTCGAGCAGCGTGAGAAGAATCACTTCATCCGGGTCGATCCGCCCGAATGGCAACAGGCTCTGGACATCCTGGACCAGAACCGCCCCGCTTCCCTGATCGAAGGAGCCCGGCAATGAGCAATGCCAGCACCCAGCAAAAACCCCGCCTGACGACGTCGGCCATGATTGCGTCGATCGCCTCCGAAGGGCAACGCGTACGGGCCGCGCCCTTCGGCAAGGCCCTGGTCGCGTATGCACAATCGCGCCCGGACGTCGCCGGGCTGACCGCGGACCTTGCCAAATACACGGACCTGCACCTGTTCGCCCAAGCCCACCCGGAGCGCTTTTTCCAGATGGGCATGGCCGAGCAGCTGCTGATGGGGGCCGCGGGCGGGATGGCCAAGGAAGGTCTCGTCCCGTTCGCCACGACCTACGCCGTGTTCGGCACGCGGCGGG
The DNA here is from genome assembly GCF_059760725.1 of Achromobacter sp. 1014246743. NCBI lineage: Bacteria > Pseudomonadati > Pseudomonadota > Betaproteobacteria > Burkholderiales > Alcaligenaceae > Achromobacter > Achromobacter sp. 1014246743. The sequence goes on along the minus strand of NZ_JCBANA010000016.1, from coordinate 38,466 downwards.
CCTATGACTTCATCCATCAGGTGATCGCCGAAGAAAACCTCAACGTCAAGATCTGCTGCGCGCTGCCGGGCCTGACCACCGGCTATGGGCCGAGCCACCAGGCAACCGACGACCTGGCGATGATGCGCGCCATTCCGGGGCTGACGATCGTCGACCCCTGCGACGCGCTGGACATCGAGCAGGCCGTCGCGCAGATTGGCGAGCATGCGGGGCCGGTGTACATGCGCCTGCTGCGCGGCCAGGTGCCGTTGGTGCTGGACGAGATCGAGGGTTACCGTTTCGAGCTGGGCAAGGCGAAAATGCTGCGCGAAGGCAGAGACGTCCTCGTCATTTCCAGCGGCATCCTGACCATGCGGGCGCTGGAAGCCGCGCAAGACCTCGCGCGCGACAACATCGACGTGGCGGTGATGCACAGCCCCACCATCAAGCCGCTGGACGAGGCCAGCCTGGTCGAGGCGGTGCGCCACAAGCACCGGCTGGTGGTCGTGGCCGAAAACCATTCCGTGATCGGCGGCCTGGGCGAAGCCGTCGCCGCGGCCTTGCTGCGGCACCGGGTGCAGCCGGCCGGGTTCCAGATGGCCGGCCTGCCTGACGCCTTTCTCGACGCCGGCGCCCTGCCCACCCTGCATGACCGCTACGGCATCAGCCGAGAGGCGCTGGCCGGCCGCATCAAGCGCTGGCTGGCCTGAACGATGCGAGGCGGCGCGCATTGCGGACACTGCGCGCCGCGCCCGCCCCGTGCGGGCCGCTATCGGGCAAGGCCACGGCCTGGAAGGGGGATACGCCCGCTGACTTGGTGACAATCCGCAACCGCGCCTGCCCCGCGGCACGCCGTTTGCTCCAGGCAATCCCCCTTCAACTCTCCCTGCGGGCTACTACCGACGCGGAAGGCAGGATTTACTGTGATCTCCCCGGAAATTGCTTCGTCCTCTACCTTGATCGGCAACACGCTGGTGTCCCCCGAGCCCGGCACGCCTTTACGCCCCCTTGCCGCCGCCAATGCTGAACGCCTTCAGGCCGCCGCGCCGCCGTCCGCGGCCGCGTCGCCCTCGACGCTGCGCGTGCGGCTGGTCCGCCTATGGCCAGCCTTGATGCTGTGGTTGATCGGGACGGCGTTGCTGACGCTGCTCAATCTGGCGTCTCGGGTGCTGGCGTCATGAACCACCGCCCGCCGGGCGCGTGCCTTGGCGGGCGCGCCTGCGGGCGGCGAAATGATCGAAGAAATAGCTGATGGCGTTCGAGGGCTTGACGCCCGTCGCTCAACGCTCCGCCCAGACGGATTTGCGCGGCACGTAGGCTTCCTTGACATACCGCGCCAGCTCGAGCTCGATCGTCGAGGTGGCGGTGGTGACGGCGGATTGGGGATGCAGCAGCCGTTGAGCGGCCTCCAGCGTTCGGCGGGCACACCGTTCGGCTTCGGTGACCACGGGTTGTTGCGGCGCAGCGAGGGTTCCAGACATAGCGGTAAGCATGGGTGTACTCCAGGAGAGCCATCAGGCATGGCCGACCATCTCCAGCAAGTGGCGTGCCTGAGGCGGACCCGACAACGCCAGGCTGGCGCCAGGGCGGTTCGTGGCCAGTGCCGGAACCGCCGTGTACCGCGCCGTCAGAGGCGTGCCGGGTCGGTTTCCCGTTCGGGGTGCCGATGGCGCGCCAACGACTCGATGAATGCGGCCGTGGCCTTGGCCGGCGTGGCGCCGACGACCAGGCCGCCATCCTCCTGTGCCAGATCGATACCCGCGGCTTCAAGCAGCGCCGCGCCGTCGCCCACCGCCAGCAACGTCTTGCCATGGCGGTAGCTGTCGCGGATGAATTCCAGCGCGCGCCCGTCCTGGTTCCAGCGTGCGACCGCCGCCGCCCCGCCAGGCACCACGGCCCCGTCGAACAGGCCCGACGGATGGTTGTCCAGCGACGCGTCGGCGTCGAACGCGCCACTGCCGGCCGTCCCCACCGGACCGATGCGCTGGCCCACCAGCCGCACCACGACGCCGGCCTTGATCAAGGCTTGCGCCACCGCCGAGACGGCAGCGCCGTCCACGCCTTCGGCGACCAGGATGGCCACCTTGCGCGTGACCACGCCCACCTCGCCGGGCCGCGCGGTCAGCGACAACGTGGGCGACTGTTCGACTTCGGGCTGGGGCACGTCGCGCAGGGCACGCGGCATGGGATCGGGCAGCGCCATGCCCAGCTTGTCCGCCACCGCCTGCGCCAGGTCATCGGAGACATTGCGCAGCGACGCCACCATGCGCTGCCGGATGGCGGCGACGGTGACCTTGCTCAGTTCAAAGGCGAAGGCGTTCACGATATGGCGCCGTTCCCAGTCTGTCTGGCTGTTCAGGAACAGGGTCGCCTGGTTGTAATGTTCGGCAAACCGTTCCGGATGGCCGCGCAGCTCGTCGCCGCTGACAGGCTCGGGAAACGAGACATAGCCTTCCATGCCGGCCTGGAACGGGCAGCCGCCGCCCAGCGAATTGGGCTCGTACGCCACGCGCCCGTGGTGCACGGCCTGCCGGTGCATGCCATCGCGCTGGTTGTTGTGCACGGGCGCCAGCGGCGCGTTGATCGGAATCTCGTGGAAATTGGGGCCGCCCAACCGCGAAATCTGCGTATCGACGTAAGAATGGATGCGCCCGGCCAGCAAGGGATCGTTGGTGAAGTCCACGCCCGGCACCACATGCGCCGCACAGAACGCCACTTGTTCGGTTTCGGCAAAGAAGTTGTCCGGGTTGCGGTCCAGCACCATGCGGCCGATGGGACGAACCGGCACCAGTTCTTCCGGCACGATCTTGGTGGCATCGAGCACGTCAAAGCTGAAGCGCTCGGCGTCTTCTTCGGTGAAGACCTGCACGCCCAATTCCCACTCCGGCCCATGGCCGGCATCGATGGCCTCCCACAGGTCACGGCGATGGAAGTCCGGATCGGCGCCCGATATCTTCACGGCTTCGTCCCACACCTGCGAGTGGGTGCCGGCCACCGGGTTCCAATGGAATTTCACCAGGTGCGACTCGCCCTGGTCGTTGACGAAGCGAAAGGTGTGCACGCCAAAGCCCTGCATCATGCGATAGCTGCGGGGAATGGCGCGGTCCGACATCAGCCACATCAGCATGTGGGTCGATTCCGGCATCAGCGACACGAAGTCCCAGAAGGTGTCGTGCGCCGACGCCGCCTGGGGCATGCCGTGATGCGGCTCGGGCTTGACGGCATGCACCAGGTCCGGGAACTTCATCGCGTCCTGGATGAAGAACACGGGCATGTTGTTGCCCACCAGGTCCCAATTACCCTCATCGGTGTAGAACTTGACCGCGAAGCCGCGCACGTCGCGCGCCGTGTCTTTCGACCCCCGCTCCCCGGCCACCGTCGAAAAACGCACGAATACCGGGGTGCGCTTGCCTTTCTTGGCGAAAATCGACGCCCGGGTCAGATCGGCAAGCGGTTCATAGCACTCGAAGTAGCCATGCGCGGCCGACCCGCGCGCATGCACGATGCGTTCCGGAATGCGTTCATGGTCGAAGTGGGTGATTTTTTCACGCAGGATGAAATCCTTGAGCAGCGCGGGGCCGCGCAAGCCCGCTTTCAGCGAATGCTGGTTGTCGCTCACCGGCACGCCCTGGTTCGTCGTCAGCGCCTGCCCCTGGGCATCGGCGCGCACCCGCGCCAGCTGGCCGGCGACCGCGTTCACGCCGGGCTCGGCCGGCTCGCCCGTCTTGGCGTTCTGCTGCGGCTCGGACAGGGTGCTGGCACCCACCGAGGCATCGGGCGGCGGGGCCTGTTCGCCCCGGTAAGGGCAGCGGGCGCCCTCGTCCCCATATTCCTGCGCCTTGGACGGGTTGTGCGGCATCGCCTGCACGGTGGCGGCCACCGCCGCCGCCCGCTGCATCGCCGCGGAACCGCCGCTGGCGGCCGGCGGCGTGGCGGGCCCGCTGTCGGTATTGTTGAAGGCGGTATCGACGGGGCCCTGGGTCTGGGTCTTGCCGGGTTTCTTGCTTGCCATGGATATCTCCTTGTACACACCGGATCAGCCGGTGCCCGCCGCGAACGGCTTGATCGGAGTCATCCAGCAAGCGCCATACCTGACACGGGTACGGCGGCCCCCTGGCGTGCATGCCCTGTCCTACTGGGCCTCGATATCCGCGTTTTTCACCACCTGGGCATACTTGCGCATCTCGCTGGCGAAATAGACCGCCGTGTCTGCCGGGTCGCGCAGCGTGATCACATTGCCCTGCACGTCCATGGCCTTGCGGGTGTCGGGATCGCGGTAGGCGGCCGCGAAGGCCTGGTAGGCGCGCTGCACTTGCGCGCCGGGCAGGTGCGCCGGGCCGACGGCCGCAAACCAGCCCTCGACCTCGTAGTCCGGCATGCCCTGCTCGCGCAGCGTCGGAATCTCGGGCGCGGCCGCGCTGCGCGTCCTGCTGCCCGTGCCGATCGCCTTGAGCGCGCCGCTTTTCAGGTGCGGCAGGATGGACGGTAGCGACGTCACGCCAAAATCGACCTGTCCACTGATGATGTCCGCCACCATCGGGCCGGTGCCCTTGTAGGGAATGTGGCGGATCTTCAGGCCGTTCTGCTGCAGAAACAGTTCACAGCCCAGGTGCAGGATCGTGCCGTTGCCCGATGAACCGTAGTTGTAGGCGTCCGGCTTGGCCCGCAAGGCGGCCACCAGATCGCGCACATTGCCTTGCGGCAGCTTTTTCGGATTCACCACCAGCAGCATCGGCGTCGTGCCGATCAGCGATATCGGCGTGATGTCCTTGATGGGGTCGAAGGGCACCGACTTCAAAACGCTGGGAAAGATCACATGGTTGTTCGAGACCACGCCCAAGGTGTTGCCGTCCGGCGTGGCGCGCACGATGGCTGACGTGCCCAGGATGCCGCCCGCGCCCGGCTGGTTTTCCACCACCACCGACTGTCCGAATGCCTGGTTCAGGGCCGGCCCCGCCGACCGCACGATGGTATCCACGCCCGAGCCCACGCTGATGGGCAGAATCAAGCGCAGCGGCCGGCCCCCCTGCCCTTGCGCCTGGGCCACGGGCCAGGGCAGCACCGCCCCCAGCCAGCCGGCCCCCATCGCGCCCAGCAATGCGCGGCGCGAGGTCGAACCTTCACCTGTCTTCATTTTCTGTCTCCTTGATTTATAGGTATGGGGGTCGCGCAATATCAGTGAACGACCCCTCGCTCTCGCAGCCCGCGGATATCGTCATCCCCGTAGCCCAGTTCCCTGAGCAATTGCCCGGTGTGTTCGCCCACGGTGGGCGGTTGCAGCCGCACCGCCAGCCGCGCGCCGCCCATCGTGATGGGAAACAGCGTGGCCTGCGCCGTCTGTCCGGCGCGTTCGCCGTCCGGCAGGCGGATGTCCGCCAGGCCGCCCGTGGCTTGCAGGTGGGGATCGGCGAACAGTTCCTCCGGCTTCACGATGGGCGCGAACGGCAGTCCGTGCCGTTCGAAGCGGCGGGCCAGTTCGTCGACCTCGTAGTGCTGCAGGCGGACCCGCAGATCGGCCAGCAAGGCCGCTCGCACCCGCACTCGCTCATTGTTCGTTTTCAGGTGCGGCGCGTTTTTCAGGTCGTCGAAGCCGAAGGCGTCGCAGAACGTGACCCATTGCGCATCGCTGACGGCGGCCAGGAAGATCTGGCCGTCCTTGACGTTGAATACGTCGTACAGGGCCCAGGCCGAAATGCGTTCGGGCATGGGCGCCGCGGCCTCGCCCGTGATCGCATACTGCAGCATGTGTTGCCCAACCAGGAAGACATTGTTCTCGAACAGGGCAGACTGCACTTCCTGGCCGCGTCCGGTGACCTTGCGTTCCAGCAACGCCCCCAACGCCCCGATCGCCCCGAACATGCCGCCCATGATGTCATTGACGCTGGTGCCCGCCCGCAGGGGGTCGCCGGGACGTCCCGTCATGTACGCCAGGCCGCCCATCATCTGCACGACTTCGTCCAGCGCGGTGCGGTGCTCGTAGGGCCCAGGCAGGAAGCCCTTGCAGCTGACGTAGACCAGGCCCGGGTTGCCCGGCGCCAGCGAGGCATAGTCCAGCCCGTACCTGGCCATGACGCCCGGCCTGAAATTCTCGGCGACGATGTCGGCGCTGGCGCACAACCTGCGCGCGGCCTGCGCCCCTTCCGCGCTGCGCAGATCGAGGGCGATGGATTTCTTGTTGCGATTGAACATCGGAAAAAACCCCGCCCCGGCGCCCAGCAGATGACGCGTGCGGTCGCCGTCGACAGGCTCGACCTTGATCACCTCGGCGCCCAGGTCCGCCAGCACCAGGCCGCAGGTCGGCCCCATGACCATGTGGGTGAACTCGACGACGCGAAGGCCGGCCAAGGGCAGGCGGCGCGTGGCAGCCGCGGGCGTCGCCGGGACGGCGGGCGTGGCATCGACCGGCGCCGGTTCCGCTGCCGCATCCGGCAGGGGTGCGGCCGGGGCGGCCGCCGGCCAGGTCCTGGGCAAGCCGGCCCGGGCGATCGCACCCCGCAGGGTTTCGCCCTCGAGCCACACGCCCGCCTGTTCGCGCAGGGCCAGCAGGCGCGTCATGTCCACGCCGGTCGCCACGCCCATGCTTCCCAGCAGATACGCCACGTCCTCGGTCGCGACGTTGCCGCTGGCGCCGGGCGCGTGCGGACACCCTCCTATTCCGGCCAGGCAGGCATCGAACCGGGTCATGCCGGTTTCCAGCGCCGCCATGACATTGGCCATGCCCAGGCCACGCGTATCGTGAAAATGCGCGCAGGCCAGGCGGTCGCCGGCGATCTTGCGCGCGGCCTCGAACAGGCGTCGCACCATCAGCGGGTCGGCGTATCCCACGGTATCGGCCAGGCTGACGCGATCTGCGCCGGCATCGAGCAAGGCCTGCATCAGGGCAAGCACCTCGGCGGGGTCCACGGCCCCCTGGAGGGTGCAGCCAAAGGCCGTCCCCACCCCGCCCTCCAGCAGCATGCGCGACCCCGCGGCGTCACGCGCCGCGCGGATCCGCCCGACCTCCTTGACCACCTCGTCCGGTGTCTTGCGCAGATTGGCCAGGCTGTGCGCCCGGCTGGCCGACAGCGGCACGATCATCAAGTCCGCCCCCGCGGCGATGGCGTGTTCGGCGCCTTTCAGATTGGGCACCAGCACAGAGGCATGCAGGTCGGGAAGCGTCCTGGCATACGCCACCAGCGCTGCCGTGTCGGCCAGCTGCGGCAGCAGGCGCGCCGGCACAAAAGAGCCGACCTCGATTTCACGCAGGCCGGCGGCATAGGCCTGGGCGATCCAGTCGCGCTTGATATCGGTGGGCACCACACGGGCCAGGCTTTGCAGGCCGTCGCGCAGGCCCACTTCGCGCACGGTCACGCGCGCGGGCCAGCCAGCAGGAAACGCATTTGCAGACATAGAGAGCAGTCGTCCAGGTAGACAGGAATAGACCCAGTTTAGATTTCTCCAATCATCGCGGCGTCGCTAATTTGGAACGCATCAAGTTCCATATTGGAATATCTTATGGGTTCCTCCCTGACCCGACGCGACCGAGGACCTTCCCATGCGCGATCTCGATCTGACTTCCCTGCGCCTGTTCGTGGCCGTCTGCGAAACGCGCAACATCGCCCGCGCGGGCGCCAATGCGAATATCGTCGGTTCCGCCATCAGCAAGCGACTGGCGCAACTGGAAGACACCGTCGGCGCAAAGCTGCTGACGCGGCGCCGCCACGGGGTGGAACCGACCCCGGCCGGCGAAACGCTGCTGGAACACGCCCGCGCCATCCTGACCAGCACGGCCCGCATCGAGCGCGACATGTCGGCGTACTCCCATGGCCTGCGCGGTCAGGTACGCGTGCTGGCCACCTCGTCGGTGCTCGCCGAATCCCTGGCCGAGGATGTGGCCGTGTTCCTGCAGGATGAGCGCCATCGCAGCATACGCATCGACCTGGAAGAGGGCCTGAGCCACCAGGTGATCCGCGGCATCAAGGAGGGCGTGGCATCGCTGGGCCTGTGCTGGGATGCCTCGCCGCTCGATGGCTTGCGGTCGCGCCCCTACCGCAACGACCACCTGGCCATCGTGGTGCATCCCAGCCATCCGCTGGCCCGCGAACGCACGCTGCAGTTCCAGCAGACGCTGGACTATGAACACGTGGGCATGCCCGTGGCCAGCTCCGTGCAGGTCAAGCTGCACCTGTCCGCGGCGCAGGCAGGGAAGCCGCTGCTGCACCGGGTGATCGTGTCGAACTTCGACTCCGCCCTGCGCGTGGTGCGCGCCAACCTCGGCATCACGGTCGTTCCGAGACAGGTCGCGCAATCCTATGCCGAGGCCAACGGCCTGGTGGTCATACCGCTGACCGACGCCTGGGCCACGCGCAGCTTCGTCATCTGCTTTCGCGACGAAGACAGCCTTTCGCCCGCGGCGCGGGTGCTGCTGGACCATCTGGCCGGCGTGGCCGCCTGAGGGGGCTTGCGATGGCGATCATGCCAACGTGCGTGCCGATACCCATGGCGGTCAGCACCGAACAAGCACCGATGCCCAGCACGGGCGCCGGCACCAGGTCGCGCAGGCCGGGATCGCTGAAGCAGGCCACGAGAAGGCATCGGTCGCGGCGGCTTCCTGCCGCACCGGCCGCACCCGGGGCGCGATGCTGGCGTCGGCCTCGGCCTGGCCTGGATGCCGGGTTTGCCGGGGTGACGCGAGCGTTCGTCGCCATTGGGTAGAATTCTTCGTCAGTAAAGGCGGGACGGCAGGCATCCGGGCACCGCCCCGGTCAAGAGGAAATCACGCAGCATGTCTCAATTACCCGGAAAGGTCCGGTCTGCGCCGTTGAACTTGCGCCAGATCGAAGTTTTCCACGCCATCATGATCACGGGCTCACTGAGCGCAGCCGGCCGGCTGCTGCACGTGACGCAACCGGCCATCAGCCGCGTGCTGGCTTCGATCGAACTGCGGCTGGGCTATGCGCTGTTCGAGCGTTTCAAGGGCCGCCTGCATCCCACCAAGGAAGCGCGCAAGCTGTTCCAGGAAGTCGAATCCATCCAGGCGGGCGTCAACCGCCTGAACGACATGGCCGCCGGCCTGGCCGGCCACGGCGGCGGCCTGGTCAGCGTGGTGTCCAGCCCCAGCTTCGGCGAATGGCTGATTCCCGCGGCGACGGCCAAGTTCTGCGCCCGCAACCCTGGCGTGCGCATCCGCTACCGACCGCTGGGCATGGACGCCCTGCTGCCGCAGCTGCTGCTGGGCTATGCCGACATCGCCATTTCGATCTTCAAGCCCGAACACCCCAACCTGATCACCACCGAACTGGCGCAGGGCGAAGTCGTCTGCGTGCTGCCGGCGGGCCACCGCCTGGCCCGCGAACGCGTGATTGCGCCGGCGATGCTGGCCGGTGAAATGCTGGTGGGCTACAGCCGCGACACGCCGCTGGGCGACACGCTGTTCGAACACCTGGACCCGTTGGGCCACATCCTGACCCCGGCGATCGAGGTGCGCTCGTCGCAGACGGCGTGCTCGTTCGTGCGCCAGGGCGTGGGCGTGGCGCTGGTCGATTCCTACGGCCTGACCGATACCCTGCTGCATGGCCTGGTGGTGCGCCGCATCGAGCCGGCGATACCGCTGTTCGTGCACGTGTCGCAGTCCCGCGTCGACCCCCCGCCGTCGATTGCCAAGGCCTTCCTGACGCAGTTCTCGCAGATCGTCAAAAAAGAACTGCCTGCGATGACGCAGGCCATTCTCCAGCGGGCCTGACACTTGCGGTGACACGGCGCCCAGCCCGGCGTCGGCCTAGCTGATTTCCGCCACGGGCAGCGGGTCGCCGGCGCCCGTGCGTTCGACGATCAGCTTGTAGTGCTGCGGGCTGCGGTGCTTGGCGAAATTGAAGACGTGGTCGCGGAACGCCTGGCCCATGGCCAGGTCGATGCGCGCGGTGATCACTTCGTCTTCCTCGCCGCTGGAACGCGCCACGATCTCGCCCGACGGCGCCACGATCATCGAGCTGCCGATCATGTGGTGGCCGTCTTCAAAGCCGCACTTGGCGGCGGCAGCCACCCACACGGCGTTCTGGTAGGCGCTGGCCTGCAGCACGATCTCATGCGTGGTGGTGCGCAGGTGCGCCGGCTCGTTCCAGTGGATGTTCAGCGACGGCGTGTTGTAGCCCAGCACGATCAGCTCGGCGCTTTGCAGCGACATCACGCGGTACGTTTCCGGCCAGCGCCGGTCATTGCACAGGCACATGCCGATCTTGACGTCATGGGTGTCCCACACGCCAAAACCCAGGTCGCCGACTTCGAAGAACTTCTTTTCCAAGTGCTGGAACGGCGCATCCGGCTTGTGGTCGGAATGGCCCGGCAGGTGGATCTTGCGGTACTTGCCGATGATCCTGGCCTGGCGGTTCACCAGAATGGCCGTATTGAACTGCCGGCCTTCCGGCGTCAGTTCGGCATAGCCCAGGTAAAAGCCGATGCCCAGCTCGCGCGCCGTGTCGAACAGCGGCTGCACGTCGGCGTTGGGCATGGTCTTTTCGAAGTAGCGTTCCACCGCCTCGGCGTCTTCCATCCAGTAGCGCGGAAAGAAGGTGGTCAGCGCCAGTTCGGGAAACACCACGAACTCGGCCTTGCGGGCCGCGGCCTCGCGCATCATGTCGACCAGGCGGCGGACCACCACCGCGCGGCTGTCGGCCAGGTTGACGGCGCCCATCTGGGCGACCGCAAGGTCCATCTTTCGCGCGGGTTTTGTGTTGCTCACGATATCGGTCTCCGGGGGGGTTATCGGGATGGATCAAGGACCATGCTGAACAGTGGTTCCACAGGGTCCGATGCATGGGCAGGCACGCGGCGGCGCGCCTGGCGCAAGGCCCCATCATGCATGCGTCGCCACAAATCCGAAATGGCCCCGCCCCCTTTGCGCCGGGTACGGCGCGGCCATTTCAAGAACGTCTCAACCCCTTGATTCCAATGACTATTGGCGCCCCGCCCGGCGCAGCCCCACGGCACCATGCATAACGCTGGATCATGGAGACCATGCAAAGTTTTATATCGGGTTTGCCCGCGCCGCGCCGGCCTGGCCGACGTCTTCGCGGCGGGCAGGACGGGCGCGCAGGACGAACGCGTCCCGCAGCGACGTCTCATTGTTCATGGCGATCTGTCTCGACTCGCCGTTGTCAGCGGTTTGCGCCCGGAGCCTCGGGGTACAGTCGCCGCGATTTCCCCTTCAAGAGGCTTTTCCCATGTCGTATTCCTCCGCGTCCCGCATCGTCGCCCTGACGCTGGCGGCATTTGCCAGCGCCCACGCGCAGCCCGCTCCCGACGCGGCAACCTTGGTCACGGTCGATAACTTCGCCCGCGCCGAATCCGACCTGTACCTGGGCAAGATGGTGGCCGACGGCGGCCTGGGCAAGTTCGTGCACAGCCGCGCGATGGTGGCCATCGACGCCCAGAACGTCATCCGCATGAATCGCGACACGCTGTATTCGCAGGCCGTCTTCGACCTGGACGCCGGCCCCGTCACGATCACGCTGCCCGAAGCCGGCAAGCGCTTCATGTCGACCCTGGTCGTCGACGAAAACCATTACGTTCCCGCCGTGTTCTACGGCGCCGGCACCCACACGCTGAAAAAAGAGGATGTCGGCACCCGCTACGTGTTCGTCGCCATCCGCACCCTGGTCGACCCCGCGGACCCGAAGGACCTGGCGCAGGTGCACGCGCTGCAGGACGCCATCAAGGTCAGCCAGGCCCAGCCCGGCACCTTCGCCGTGCCCAAATGGGACAAGGCCAGCCAGGACAAGGTGCGCGACGCCCTGCTGGTGCTGGCCGCCACCATGCCGAACTACGACAAGGCTTTCGGCACCCCGACCAGCGTCGATCCGATCCAGCATCTGCTGGGCACCGCGGCCGGCTGGGGCGGCAACCCGGCCAAGGACGCCACCTACCTGAACGGCAAGATCGCGCAGAACGACGGCAAGGTCATCTACCGGCTCAAGGTGGACAAGGTGCCGGTCAAGAGCTTCTGGTCGGTCAGCGTGTACAACGCCGAAGGGTACTTCCAGAAGAATGCGTACGACGCCTACTCGTTGAACAACCTGACCGCCCGGCAAGGCGACGACGGCTCGATCGTCATCCAGTTCGGCGGCTGCGACGGCAAGATCGCCAACTGCCTGCCCACCATGCCGGGCTGGAACTACACGGTCAGGCTCTATCAGCCCGGTGACGAGATCCTGAATGGCTCGTGGCGCTTTCCGGACCCGCAAGCCATCGCGCAATAAGCCCAGCAGGCCCGCGCATCGCCAGCGCGAACCCACGCGGGCCGGCACGGCAACAAAATTCTTGCACTTGCAACAGAGCATGGCTCGGGCGCCTGTCCGCCCGCCTGCTGACGTATCCTCTTTCGCACAATCAATAGCGATAAACCGGCTGGGGACAGGCCTCTTTTCCATTCCGATGGCGGACACGCCATGGCCCCTGCCATTCGGAGAGGAGAAGACGTTGGCCAATACCCCCAACACGGAACTCAAAGGCGGCCTGAAATCGCGCCATCTCACGATGATGTCCATCGCGGGTGTCATCGGCGCGGCGCTGTTCGTGGGCTCGGGCAAGCAGATCGCACTGGCCGGCCCGGCCGTCATCCTGGCCTACATCGGCGGCGGCCTGCTGGTCATCCTGGCCATGCGCATGCTGGGTGAAATGGCCGTGGCGCAGCCCGACACGGGTTCGTTTTCCACCTACGCCGACCGTGCCATCGGGCGCTGGGCGGGCTTTACCATCGGTTGGCTCTACTGGTATTTCTGGGCACTCTTGATGGGTTGGGAAGCCTACGTCGCCGGCCAGATCCTGCACGGCTGGTTCCCCATGGTGCCGGCCTGGGGCTACGGCCTGCTGGTCACCGTGTCGCTCATCGTCGTCAACTTCCTGAACGTGCGCAACTACGGGGAATTCGAATTCTGGTTCGCCCTGATCAAGGTGGTGGCCATCGTCATCTTCCTCGTCATCGGCAGCCTGGCGCTGGTGCACGTGTGGCCGTGGGGCAATGCCAATGGCTGGTCGCACCTGACCAGCCAGGGCTTCATGCCCAACGGGCCCAAGGCCGTGGTGGTGGCGCTGCTGGGCGTGATGTTCGCCTTCATCGGCGCCGAGATCGTCACCGTCGCCGCCGCCGAATCCGCCAACCCGGGGCGCGAGATCATCAAGACCACGCGCTCGGTGGTCTGGCGCATCTGCCTGTTCTACGTGGGGTCTATCTTCATCGTCGTGTGCCTGGTGCCCTACAACGCCCCCAGCCTGACCGACCCCACCCACGGCACCTACAACGTGGCGCTGGACGCGCTGGGCATTCCGCACGCGCAGCTGATCGTGAACTTCATCGTGCTGACCTCGGTGTGCAGCTGCTTCAACTCGGCGTTGTACACGGCCTCGCGCATGCTCTATTCGCTGTCCAGACGCGGCGACGCCCACCGCATCATGCAGATCACCGGCCGCGATACCGGCACGCCGTATGTCGGCGTGCTGATTTCCAGCGTCTTCGCCTTTGCCGCGGTGTGGATGATGGCCACGTCCAAGATGGACGTGTATGACGTGCTGATGCAGGCCACCGGCACCATCGCCCTGTTCGTCTACCTGGCCATCGCCTGCTCGCAGCTGCGCATGCGCCAGCGCCTGCAGGCGCAGGGCGTGGAACTGACATTCAAGATGTGGCTGTTTCCGTGGCTGACCTACGCGGTCATCGTCTGCATCATCGCGGCGCTGGTGACGATGGTGCTGGAAGGCACGTACCGCAACGAGGTGCTGTACACCGCGATCCTGGCCGCGGTGATCGTGGCCATGGGCATCGTGGCGCAGGTGGCCGGTATCGGCAAGCGCGGCGTGGACACCCCCGACGCGGCCGCGCCGCGGCTGTCAGAGAACAACGCCTGACGCGCGGCGCGCCCGGACGCGGTCAACGGGTATCCGCGGCGCCGCCGGACCCGGCCGACGCGCCCGACCCGGGCATGCCGCCCTGCCCCGTCGACCCGGTGCCGCCCTGGCCGGACGAAGGGCCGCGGCTGTCCGTGCCGCCTTCTCCGCCGGATGACGCGGGCGGGCGGCTGGACGGGCTGGTGGCAGGCTTGTTCGGCTTGTCGTCGTTGCGGGACTTGTCCAGCTTGTCCTGCTTGCCCTGTATGTCCTGCTTTTCCTGCCTGTCCTGTTTTTCCTGCCTGTCGCGCCGATCCGGCGTCGCAGGCGGCGTGGGCGCCATCTTCTCGGGAATGATCGAGGTGCCCGCGGGCGGTGGCGGGGTCGGCGCCGGCTGTTTCGTCTGCGCCCAGCTGCTGGCGCCAGCCAAGGCCGTCAGGGCCATCAATGCGGCTACGGTGTGTCGGGTTTTCATGAGAGGCCTCCAGGAGGCAACGGCGGGTTGAGGGACGAGACCGGCCATTCACAACCGGTCGATACCCGGTGTCTGTTGCGGATCGACATCCGGCATGGGGTTGGGCAGGCTGTCGGGCGGCGAGCGGCCCTTGTCGTCGGTCTGGCCCTTGCCCGGCACGGGTTCGGGCGTCTCGGCGGGGGATGGGTCCGGCGCAGGGTCACGCCGGGGCGGCGCGTCGCGGCCCGGGACGGTGGCGTTTCGGTGGTTCGATGCGGTGCGCATGGTGGTCCGGCTCCTTCATGGATCTGGCAAGCCGCTCATGCGGCCCTTGCCTGCCGTCAGCAACCGGCGTGCCGGACCGGCCCGCCTTCACCCCAGTCCGTGGTATTTGCGTCCGATTTCCATGGTGGCCCGGTAAAAGCCTTCCTTGCTGCCACAGTCGTAGCGCACGCCCTCGTAGGCATAACCGAACACCCGGCGGGTGGTGAGCAGGCTGGCAATGGCGTCGGTGAGCTGGATTTCGCCGCCCACGCCCGGCGCGGTGCGCGCCAGGGCATCGAACAGCTCCGGCTCCAGGATGTAACGGCCCACCACGGCCAGATTGGATGGCGCCTCGTCGGGCGCAGGCTTTTCCACCATGCCCGACAGGCGCAGCACGCCGCGCGCCACCTCGCTGCCGGACACGATGCCGTATTGGCGGGTATGCGCGGCCGGCACCTGCTGCATCGCCAGCACGCTGCCGCCGAATTCCCGCGCCACCTGCATCATTTCGCCGATGACGGGCGCGTCGGCGTCGATCAGGTCGTCGGCCAGCAGCACCGCAAACGGCTCGTTGCCGACAATGGACGCGGCGCACATCACCGCGTGCCCCAGCCCCAACGCGGCCGGCTGGCGCGTGTACACGCACTTGACGCTGTCGGGAATGACGTTGCGCACGGTATCGAGCAAGGCCAGTTTGTTCTTGGATTCCAGGTCGCGTTCCAGTTCCGGCATGCTGTCGAAATGGTCTTCGATGGCGCGCTTGTTGCGGCCCGTGACGAAGATCAGTTCCGTGATGCCGGCGGCCACGGCCTCTTCGACGGCGTACTGGATCAAGGGACGATCGACGATGGGCAGCATTTCCTTGGGCATCGCCTTGGTGGCCGGCAGAAAACGCGTGCCCAGGCCCGCGACAGGGAATACCGCTTTACGAATGGGAAGCATGGAGAACGGCCTCGGTGGGTCGGTCACATCCGGGGCGGATGGCCGTGCCTGGGCCTAGCAACTGGCGTGCCCGGCCAGGGGGACGCATGGTCAGGCTGCCGACGGCGGGCGCATTGTGGCGGGTGACCAACAACCGGCCCTCGCGCCCCCCGGAAACCAATACCCTTTGTCAGGGTATTCCCCTACTCGGAACAAGAATCGACTAGTCTTTGAGCGGCCTGGCCGTGTTCGACGGTGCAGCGCCCCCCACGTCGACCCGGTCGGCGTTTGATCCACGTTTGCCCGATTGCCTGATCCCGGCCCCTGTCTCCCGACGCCCGGGCGGCCTTTCGCGTGCTTGACCGCCACGGAGGTGCCCACCCCTGTCTTCCTGCAAGTCCCCATAAGAAAAAAATAATCCTTTGAACCAAAAAGGTTTCTAACCCATGAGAAAGTTCCTCAAAATCGTGGGCAGCCTGGCTGCATTGCTGGTCATTGCGGCGGCGCTGTTTCTTTATTGGCCGCTGCACCAGCGGTCAGTCCCGGCAGCCGAGAACGACAAACCCGTCGACGCCGTGCTCGTCGGCGGCGGCATCATGAGCGTGACGCTGGCCACCTATCTGCAGGAATTGCAGCCGGACTGGCACGTCGAACTGTTCGAGCGGCTGGACGGCGTGGCACTTGAAAGCTCCAACGGCTGGAACAATGCGGGTACCGGCCATTCGGGCTTTGCCGAACTGAACTACACCCCCGAAATGCCCGATGGCTCGGTCGACATCAAGCGCGCCATCAACATTGCCGAGCAGTTCGAGATTTCGCGCCAGTTCTGGGCGCATCAGGTCAAGGCCGGCCGCCTGGGCCAGCCCTCGGACTTCATCAATCCCACGGGCCACATGAGCTTCGTGTGGGGCGATGACCGCATCGAATACCTGCGCAAGCGCCGCGACGCGCTGGTCAAGAGCCCGCTGTTCTACGGCATGCAATATTCCACCGACCCCGCCCAGATCAAGCAATGGGCGCCGCTGTTGATGGAAGGCCGCGATCCCGGCCAGAAGGTCGCCGCCACCTACATGCCGCTGGGCACCGACGTGAACTTCGGCGTCATCACCAACCAGCTCACCCAGGGCCTGCAGCGCAACCCCAACTTCAAGCTGCAGCTGCAGCATGAAGTCACCGCCCTGCGCCAGAACGATGACAAGACCTGGAACGTCACGGTCAAGGACCTGAAGACCAACCAGGAACGCACGACCAAGGCGCGCTTTGTGTTCATCGGCGCCGGCGGCGCATCGCTGAAGGTGCTGCAGATGTCGGGCATCCCCGAATCGAAGCAATACGCCGGTTTCCCGGTGGGCGGCCAGTTCCTGGCGTTTGACGCGTCGTCCATCGCGGGCCGCCACGACGTCAAGGCCTACGGCATGGCCGACACGGATTCCCCGCCGATGTCGGTGCCCCACCTGGACGCGCGCAAGCTCGACGGCAAGCCGGTGGTGCTGTTCGGCCCGTTCGCGCTGGCCACGACCAAGTTCCTGAAGGAAGGCTCGGCGTTCGACCTGTTCTCGTCGGTGAACCACAACAACGTCACCAGCATGGTCGACGTCGGGCTGGAAAACCTGGACCTGGTGAAGTACCTGGTCAACCAGGCCCGCCTGACCGACGACGACCGCCACGCGCAGCTGCTGAAGTACTTCCCGCAGGCCAAACGTGAAGACTGGCGCCTGGTGACGGCCGGCGAACGCGTGCAGGTCATCAAGCGCGATCCGGAAAAGGGCCCGATCCTGCAATTCGGCACCGAAGTGGTGACCGACAAGGACAACACCATCGCCGCGCTGCTGGGCGCCTCGCCCGGCGCATCGACCTCGCCCCCCATCATGCTGAACCTGTTGGCCAAGGCCTTCCCGCAGCAGATGGAAGCCGGCTGGAAGACGCGCCTGAAGGAGATCATCCCGTCGTATGGCCAGAAGCTGAATGACAGCCCCGCGCTGACCAACCGGATTCGCGCCATGACCAGCCAGACGCTGCACCTGCCCTACGTGGAAGTGCCGGTGACGGACAACGCCTCGGCCAACGCCGGCGTGCCGGTGGTGAACCCGCCGGTGGCGCCCAAGCCGGCCGCGCCGCAGCCGGCCCGCAACGCCAACACCGAGATGCAGGCGCTGTAGGCCCATCAAGACGGCATCTTCGGAAAGCCTCGGGGGGAGGCCGGCATGCGCCGGCTTCCCCCCGATTGCTTTGCGACGGCGGCGCCCGGCAGTGGCCGGGGCCGCGTGGCGCCCCTCACTTTCCGCCCGGTTTGAAGGCCATGGCCTGCATGGCCGCCCGCAGCGCTTGCGGCCGATAGCCGTCCCAAGGCGAATCGCCGACGTCCAGCCGGGTGTGGATGTTGGCGACCGTCCACGCGTCGCTGGCCGGCACATCGTCCAGTTCATCCCAGGCCAGCGGCACCGACACGCCCATGCCGGGCCGCGCACGCGCCGACCAGGCCGCCACCGTGGTGGCGCCGAAGCCGTTGCGCAGGTAGTCGGCGAAGATCTTGCCGACGCGGTTCTTCGGCCCGCTCTTGGCCACGAACAGCTGCGGCAGCGTCTTGGCCAGATGCTGCACGATGGCCTGCGAGAATGCCTTGACCGTGTCCCAGTCGTATTGCCGGCGCAGCGGCACGACGATGTGCAGGCCCTTGCCGCCGCTGGTCTTGAGCCAGCTTTGCAGGCCGATCTCGTCCAGCATCACGTGCAGCAGCCGGGCTGCGCGCTGTACCGATTTCCAGGGCACGCCTTCGCCCGGGTCCAGGTCGAACAGCATGCGGTCCGGCTTGGCGATGGCCGTCTTGACCGCGTTCCAGGTGTGGAACTCGACGACGTTCATCTGTACGGCCGACAGCACGGCCTGAGCGGTGGGCAATTCCACCAGCGGCGCGTGGCCGGGGTCCAGCGATTGCGGCAACGCGCGCACGCCGGGCATCGGCGCTTCCAGGTGCTTCTGGAAGAACCGTTCGCCCTCGATGCCGTCCGGGGCGCGCAGGAAGGAAACCGGGCGGCCCTTCAGGTGGCGCAGCAACAGCGGCGCGACCAGGGCGTAGTAACGCGCCAGGTCCAGCTTGGTCAGGCCGGTGGACGCGTCGATGACGCGTTCGGGATGCGACAGCTTGCCGGTCGCGGCGGGCTTGGCGGCCCGGGTGGCGGGCGTCTGCGTGGACCGGCTGGCGGATGTTCGGGCGGGCTGCGCGGCAGTCTTTGCGGCGGCCTTGGTCGCGGCCGGGGTCTTCTTCGTGCGCCGGGCGGCACGAGCGGATGTCACGGCGTCTGCGCTCACGGGCGTCTCCTTGGTGATGGCGCGGGCGGGCTTGTCCTTGCGCAGGCCCTGGAAGACCGGGTGGCGAACATGGCCCGCGCCGGTCCATTCGCCAAACGACACCTCGGCGACCAACTGGGGCTTGACCCAATGCGTGCCGCGTCCGCTGCCGGGAATCCTGACCGCGGGCTCGGCGGTTTCGAGGGCCGCCAGGCGCCGTTGCAGCGCGGCCAGGCCCTGGTCGTCAAAGCCCGTGCCGACCTTGCCGGCGTAGATCAGTTGGCCGTCGTCGCCATGATAGGCCAGCAGCAAGGCGCCCAGCCCGACGCGCGTGCCCTTGGGGTCGGTGTAGCCGACGACGACGAATTCCTGGCGGCGGGCGCACTTGAGCTTGATCCAGCTGTCGCTGCGCCGCGAGACATAGGGCGACGACAGCCGTTTGGCGATGATGCCTTCCAGCCCCATCTTGCAGGCCGACGCCACCAGGTCCGCCGGCGCGGCGTCGAATGCCTCGCTCAAGCGCAGGGCGTCTTCGTCGATGGCGTCCATCAGTTGCGCCAGCAGGCCGCGGCGCACGCGCAGCGGCTCGTGACGCAGGTCTCGGCCGGCAACGTACAGCAGGTCGAAGGCGTAAAAGAGAATGCCCCCCGTGCGTTCGCCATCGAAGGCGTTCTGCAGCGCCTGGAAGCTGGGCGCGCCGTGGTCGGCCAGCACCACGATTTCGCCGTCGATCCAGGCGTTCTGCACGGGCAGCCGGCCAAAGGCCTGGACCAGGTGCGGCAGCTTGGGGCCCCAGTCGTGACCGTTGCGGGTGAACAGCTGGACGTCGCCCGCTTCGATGCGGGCCATCAGCCGGTAGCCGTCGAATTTCATTTCGTACAGCCATTCTGGCGACGGGTCCGGCACGCCCTCGACCAGGGTGGCCAACTGCGGCTTGAGCATCCCGGGGCAGTCGGCCGCCTGGCCCGGCAGGCGGGGCGCGGCGGCCGGCTTGGGCTGGGACTTGGGTTTTCGCTGTGCCTGGCGCAGCGGCACGACGCTGTTGGGCTGTTCGTCGACGACGCTGAACGCGCTGGCATCGCGGGCGTAGTCGTCCCGGTCCTTGACCAGCAGCCACGGCGGCTGCTTGTCGGATTCCTTGCCCTTCATGCGGATCAGGGCCCAGCGGCCCTTCAGCTTCACGCCATGCAGGTCGAATTTCAGGTGCCCGCGCCGGTAGCCGTCCGCCGGGTCGCCCACCGGCGACCAGGTGCCTTCGTCCCAGATGATGACCTTGCCCGCGCCGTACTGGCCTTTGGGGATTTCGCCCTCGAACTGGTTGTAGGCGATGGGGTGGTCTTCGACCTGCACCGCCATGCGCTTGACGGCGGGATCGAAGCTGGGCCCCTTGGGCACGGCCCAGCTTTTCATGGCGCCGTCCAGTTCCAGCCGGAAGTCATAGTGCAGGTGGCTGGCCCAGTGCTTCTGGATGACGAAGGCGCGCGCCGCCTCGTTGGCCTCGCCGCCCCCCGCGGGCTCGGCGGTGACGTCGAAGTTGCGCTTGGCGCGGTATTTGGCCAGGGTGTCGGTGCCCGCCATCGTCATGCCGCCTTGCGGGTCCTGGACGCGGATTTCGCGGCCGTCTTGGCGGGGCGCTTGGGGGTGGCCCTGGCGGCGCGCTTGCTGCCGGTCCTGCCGCTTGCCTTGGCTGCGGTCCTGGCGGCCGTTTTACGCGTCGCCGTCTTGGCCGCCCCGGACGCCGGCTTGCCCGCCGAGCGCCCCTTCAAGCTGCGCTGCAGCAGCTCGGTCAGGTCGATCACATTGTCCGCATAGGCGGGCGATTCCTCTTGCGGCTCGACCACCGTTTCCGTCTTGCCGGCCTTGACCTTCCTGGCCACCAGGTCCATCACCACGGCCTTGAACTCGTCCTTGTATTGCTCCGGGTCCCACTGCCCCGTCATGTCGTCCACCAGCATCCTGGCCATCTTCAGTTCGCTGGCGCTGGGCGCCGAGGCCTTGCTGCCGGCCTTGGGCAGATCGAGTTCCTCGGTGGACTTGACGTCGTCGCCCCAGCGCATCAGGTTCAGCACCAGCGCATCGCCCGACGGGATCAGCGCCGCGAGGTGCTGCTTGGTCTGGATGACCACTTTGGCGATGCCGATCTTGCCGGTCTTGGCCAGGGTGTCGCGCAGCAGCGCATAGACCTTCTGCCCCTTGTTGATGGGGGCCACATAGTACGGCCGTTCCAGGTACACGAACGACACCTCGGCGGCGTTCACGAACTGCTGGATCTCGATGGTCTGCGTGGTGCGCGGATAGGCTTCGGCAATCTCGTCCGGCGAAATCACGACGTACTGGCCGTCTTCGTATTCCACCCCTTTGACGATGTTGTCCTTGTCGATTTCCTTGCCGGTGCGCTTGTTGATGCGCTTGTAGCCGACCGGGTCCATCGATCGCTTGTCCAGCCAGTCGAAATCCACGCCCGATTCGGTCGTGGCCGTGTGCAGGCCGACGGGAATATGCACCAGCCCGAACGAAATCGCCCCTTTCCAGATGGTTCGTGTCGCCATGATGCCGCTCCTTCTTGTGACCGGCGCGCCGCGGCGGGCATGCCGGAGGGTGGATCGCCCGGGCGGGATGGATTCCCAGCATAGCGCTCGCTGCTGCCCGGCGACCAGCCGGACACGCCAGCAAATGCCATGCCCGGGCGGAAACGGCGGCGGTCGCGGCGCCCCGGGAACGGGAATTGCTTGCGTGCCCCGGCCCTGCCACTGGAGACCCCATGTCCGTCCCGTCCGATCCGCCCCGAACGACCCTGACGGTGCTTACCGTCAATACCCATAAGGGTTTCACCAGCTTCAATCGCCGCTTCATGCTGCACGAGCTGCGTGATGCATTGCGCACGGCGGCGCCCGACCTAGTGTTCCTGCAGGAAGTCGTGGGCGAACACCAGGGCATGGCGGCGCGCCACGCGCAGCATTGGCCCCCGGCATCGCAGTATGAATTCCTGGCCGATACCCTGTGGCGCGACTTCGCCTATGGCCGCAACGCCGTCTACCCGGCGGGGCACCACGGCAATGCCATCCTGTCGCGCTACCCGATCGCGCGCTACCAGAACCACGACGTCAGCGTGGGGCGGCACGAAAGCCGCGGGCTGCTGCATTGCGTGCTGCAGGTGCCCGGCCATGCGCAGGCGGTACACGCCATCTGCGTGCATCTGGGCCTGCTGGAGCGCCACCGCGGCCAGCAATTGCGCAGCCTGTGCCGGCTGGTCGAACGCGAGGTCCCGGCCGGCGAGCCGCTGCTGATCGCGGGCGACTTCAATGATTGGCGCCTGCGGGCCGACGGCCTGATGCGCGGCTGCGGCACGCGCGAGGTGTACACCTCGCGGGTGGGACGCCCCGCGCGCACCTTTCCCGCGCGCTGGCCGGTGCTGCGCCTGGACCGCATCTACGTGCGCGACGTGCATGACTGGCAGCCGGTGCCGCTGGCGGCGCGGGTGTGGTCGCGGCTGTCGGACCACGTGCCGATTTCGGCGGAGATCGCGCTATGACGACCCCGCCCCTCGGTTGGCGCAGCGACAACCATTACACGCTGCTGGAAAACGGTGAGGCCTACTTCCCGGCGGTGCAGGCCGCGGTGGACGCCGCGCGCCGGGAAGTGCTGATCGAAACGTTCATCCTGTTCGATGACAAGGTCGGCCAGGCGCTGCAGCAGACCCTGATCGCCGCCGCCGGACGCGGCGTCAGCGTCGACCTGCTGTTGGATGGCTTCGGGTCGGACGAGCTGCCACCGGCCTTCCTGGCCGCGCTGACCGGTGCCGGGGTGCGCGTGCACCTGTTCGACCCGCGGCCGCGGCTGCTGGGGGTGCGCACCAATGTGTTTCGACGCATGCACCGCAAGATCGTGGCGGTGGACGGGACCTGCGCATTCGTCGGTGGCATCAATTTTTCGGCCGACCATCTGCCGGACTATGGTCCCGAAGCCAAGCAGGACTACGCGTTGCGCGTGCAGGGTCCACTGGCCGCCGACATCGCGGACTACGCGCGCGCGGCGCTGGACGCGGCGCGGCCTCGCCGCCAGCGGCCCGCCCGCGTCGAGGCCGTGCCCGACGGCGATGGCGGCGGGCGGCTGGTGGTGCGCGACAACCTGAGCCACCCGACCGACATCGAACGCTACTACCGCGCCGGCCTGCGTTCGGCGCGGCAGGACGTACTGATCGCCAACGCCTATTTCTTTCCCGGCTACCGCCTGCTGCATGACCTGGCCAACGCCGCCCGCCGCGGCGTGCGGGTGCGCCTGCTGCTGCAGGGCGAACCCGACATGCTGGTGGCGCAACTGGCGGCCAGCATGCTGTACGACTACCTGATCGATGCGGGCGTCGAGATCTTCGAATACTGCAAGCGGCCCTTGCACGCCAAGGTCGCGTGCGTGGACGAGGACTGGTCGACGGTGGGTTCCAGCAACCTGGACCCGCTGAGCCTGGCCCTGAACCTGGAAGCCAACGTCGTGGCACGCGACACGGGGTTGAACGCCGCGCTGCGCGCCAGCCTGGAACGGCTGATCGCCGAAGACTGCCGGCCGGTGTCGCGCGGCCCGGCCTCGCGCCGACGGCTGCGCCGCTTCTGGGTGGGCGTGGTGGTGTTCCATTTCCTGCGCCGCTTCCCGGCCTGGGCCGGGGCGCTGCCGGCGCACAAGCCGCGCCTGCGCACCGTCCTCGCCAGCGATGCTGGCGAAAGCGAGGCCGCATGAGCCTGTACCGATCCCGCCTGTACCGATCGCGCGCCCTGCGCGCCGCGCGCCACCGCTGGCCGCGCATCAAGAAGATCCTGCCCTGGGTGGTACTGGCCCTGGCGCTGGGCCTGCTGGCGTACTTTGCCCGTTCGGTGGACTGGCCGCAGGTCTGGCAGGCCATGCGGCGCATCCCGCGCGATGCGGTGCTGCTGGCCGCCGCCCTGGTGGTGCCGGCCTACCTGGCCTATGCGTCGCTGGATCTGCTGGGGCGACGCTACACCGGTCATGCCCTGCCGCGCGCCAAGGTGCTGGGCGTGGCCATGCTGAGCTATGCACTGAACCTGAACCTGGGCGTGCTGGTGGGCGGGCTGGGCACGCGCCTGCGCCTTTACACCCGCCTGGGATGCCGCAAGTCGGTGGCCACGCGGGTCGCGTTGTTTGCCGCCCTCTCGAACTGGGTGGGCTATGCCTGGGTGGCGGGAGGGGTGTTTGCCAGCGGCGCCGTGACGGTGCCGGCGGGCTGGGAGATCGGCGGCGGCGTATTGCGCGGGATCGGCGTGGCGCTGTTGGCCGCGGCCGCCGCCTACGTCTGGATCTGCGCGCGCGCCACGCGCCGGTCCGCCACCTGGCTGGGCCAGCGCATCACCCTGCCGCGCGGCCGCATGGCCGTGCTGCAAAGCGCCATCGCGGCGCTGTCCTGGATGCTGATGGGCGCCATCATCTATGTGCTGTTGCAGGGCAAGGTGAGCTATCCCGCGGTGCTGGGCATTCTGCTGTGCACCAGCTTTGCCGCGGTCGTGACGCGGGTGCCCGGCGGTCTGGGCACCACCGAGGCGATTTTTGTCGCGGTCCTGGCGCCGCGGCTGCCGGCCGCCGAGGTGCTGGGCGCGGCGCTCAGCTACCGCGCCTTGTACGCCTTCGGCCCGCTCTGCCTGGCCTTGCTGGCGTTCGGCGCGGCGGAAGCGCGCCTGGGCTGGCGCAAGCGGCATGGCCCTGCCGGTTCTGCCGCTGCGGCGCGCGATGCGCCAGCCGTCCGTCCCTGAAGCGCGCCGATTACAAACGTCGGCAACAACGACACGCGGCCGGGCCCGCCGGCGCCGATTGCCGCAGTGCAGCGACCCTGGGCATGCCTCTTGCGTACAGGCAGGTCTTGCGGACATGACCCCGATTGCCGGGTGCTCCGCATCCCCCCGGAGCAAGCATGACGACAACAAAGATCCTGATCGTGGCAGCCGAGGCCTTTCCCTTGGCAAAGACGGGCGGCCTGGGCGACGCCATCACCGGCATGGCCCGCGCGCTGACCCAGGCGCAGACCCCGCCTACCCTGCTGCTGCCCGCCTATCGCGGCGTGGCGCGGCGCCTGACGAATCCCCGGCCCGTGGCCGCCCTGACCGGCCTGCCCGGCGGCAACGCCCGGCTGCTGGCGGGCGTGTGCCCGCAATCGGGCCTTTCCTTCCTGCTGCTGGAAAATGATGCGTTGTATGACCGCCCTGGCCTGTACCTGGATGAGAACGGCAATGAGCACGCGGACAACGGCCTGCGTTATGCCGCGCTGGCCCATGCCGCGGTGCGCATCGCGCAAGGTCTGCCCGGCGTGCCGCGCCCCGACGTGGTGCATGCGCACGACTGGCATGCCGCGCTGACGCCGATGCTGCTGCGCGCCGCCGGCGTGCACGCGGTGAAAAGTGTGCTGACCATCCACAACCTGGCCTTCCAGGGACAGATGCCGGTCGACGATGCCGAGCGCCTGGGCATCCCGGCCGCCTACCGCGGTGAATCCGGCGCGCTGGCCTGGGGCCGCCTGAACTTCATGAAGGCGGGCATCCGCTACGCCGACCGCGTCACCACGGTGAGCCATTGCTATGCGCGTGAAATCCTGACGCCGGAATTCGGCTGCGGACTGGAAGCCGCGCTGCGCGAACGCGACCGCACAGGCGACCTGCTGGCCATTCCCAACGGCATCGACGCCGAACTCTGGGACCCTGCCCGCGACCGCCACCTGGGTCCGTTGCGCTACACCCCCGCGGACCTGGCCAACAAGCGCCTGTGCAAGGCGGCCGCCCAGCACGAGTTCGGCTTGCAGGCAGACCCCGATGCCGCCCTGATGATCCTGTGCAGCCGCCTGACCGGCCAGAAAATGGCCGACGTGGCGGCGCAAGCCCTGCCCCAGGCGCTGGACGCGCATCCCGAATTGCAGGTGGCGGTGCTGGGCCAGGGCGAGCGGCATCTGGAGGCTGCGTTGCAGGACCTGGCCGCGCGCTATCCACGCCGCTGCGCCGTGCGCATCGGCTATGACGAGGCCTGCGCCCACCGCTTGCATGCCGGCGGCGACGTGCTGCTGCACGGCAGCCGCTTCGAGCCCTTCGGCCTGACGCCGCTGTACGCCATGCGCTATGGGACGCTGCCGATCGGGTCGCGCGTCGGCGGCATGGCCGACACGATCGAAGATCCCGGTCCCGAGCTGCCCCTGGCCGCGATGGCCACGGCAACCGGCGTGCTGTTCGACGGTTGCGATCCGGCCGACATGACCGCGGCGATCTCGCGCGCCCTGCACCTGCGCCAGCATGGCACGCTGTGGCGCGCCATGCAGCGCAACGCCATGACCACCGATTTCAGCTGGCGGCCCGCGGTTGCCGCGTACCAGACGCTGTTCCGCGAACTGGCCCCGGCCGGAACGCAGACCGTTGCCATGCCGCAGCCCGATGCCGTGACGCCTCGCCAACGACCCGCGCGCCAGGTATCGGGGGCCTCGTCGCCCGTGGCGCTGTGAGGAAACGGCCGATGGCAGAGCCTTCCGCCACGCTCCTGGCAAACCCGCGCATCCACTACGCCCGCGCCGGCCTGCCCGCCGCTTCGGCGGCGGACACGTCCGCACGCGACCTGCTGCTGGCCGGATTGCGGCGTGAGGGCTTTAACGCCGTGCTGGTGCCCGTGCCCTGGCTCTGCCCGCCACGCGCCCGCTCGTTGGCGCCTAGGGATGCGGACCAGGCGCCGATGGCCGATGGCGGCGTGCAGCCACTGACGCAGCGCCTGGCGCAGGATGCCGGCGCGGCGTCCAAGCATGGCCTGGCGCTGCTGCTGCGGGTGGAACTGCAACGGGTCGCGCAGGACGCCGTGGAAAGCACCGCGCCGCCCGCCTGGTATCGCGCGCCCGTGGACGACCCTGCCCGCGACCCGCGCCTGCCGCTGGCCGAACACGGCGTGCGCCAATTGCAGCCCGAGCCGCCCGCGGCGTTCATCGACGCCTGGGCCGCGCGCCTGCTGCGCTGGACACGCTGCGGCGTGGCCGGCTACGTGGTGCAGGCGCCCCCCTTTCTCGATCCGCAAGCCTGGCGCGCGCTGTTTGCGCCATCGCGCCAGGCGCGTCCCGAACTGTGCTGCCTGGCCTGGACCCCGGGGCTGGCGCCGCAGGCGCTGGCCCGCCTGCACGGCGCCGGTTTCGACGGCGTGTTTTCGTCGCTGCCCTGGTGGGATTACCGGGCGTCCTGGCTGGCCGATGAACTGCAACGGCTGCGTGCCATCGGACCGGTCATCGCGCCCGCCTGCGACCTCGACGGCCCCGCACCGGTGACCGGCGCGCCCGACACGCGCCGCGCCTGGGCCGCCGCCCTGAGCGGCGCGGGCTGGCTGGCCGGCGAGGCCGACCGCGGGGCGGGCGCCGCCGAGGTCAACGACTGGCTGCGCGACACGCCGGCCGAGGGCGCGCCGGCCATTGTCGTCGGCCGCGATGGCGGCGCCACGCTGATCGTGCGCGCCAACGGCGACAGCAACACGCCGGATGGCACCTCGCTGCTGGCCCTGAACCCGGACGCCACGGCCGCCGCACGGGTGGATTGGGACCTGGCGGCCGGCTTGCTGCCGCCCGGCGAGGTCCTGCCCCATGACGGCGCGCCGGCGGACGACGCGCTGCCGCCCGGCGCCTGCGTCCGCTACGACCTGTACCCCGCCCGGCCCGTGCGCACCCCGCCGCGCGTGGCCGCCAGCGTGCGCAGCGAAGGTGGCGTGACGGCGCGCGTCGCCATCGAACAGGTCACCCCGGCGGTCGACGGCGGCGCCTATCCCGTCAAACGCCGCGTGCAGGAAGCCATTGCCGTGCAGGCCGATATCTTCATGGACGGCCACGACCGGCTGGCCGCCGAACTGCGCTGGCGCGCCGATGACGAATCGGCCTGGCAGCGAGTGCCGCTGGTGGCCATCGGCAATGACCGCTGGCAGGCCGCCTTCCGCCCCGGGCGGATCGGCCCGCATGCGTTCCAGATCGCCGCCTGGTTCGACGCCTGGGAGACCTTCCGGCACGAATTGCGGGTCAAGCGCCAGGCGGGCGTGCCGCTGCGGCTGGAGATGCAGGAAGGGCTGCGGCTGCTGCACGACACCATGCCGGCCGCCCGCCGGGGCCCCGCCCGGACCGCCCGACGCGATGCCATGCCGGACAGCGCCGCGGACACCCCCATCGCCCAGCTCATCGAAGCGCTCAATGCCCGGGACGCCGACGCCGAACCGGACGCCGCGCTGCTGGATGCCTTGCTGGGCGACGAACTGGCCGCGGCCATGCGAGCCCACGACCTCCATCCGTTCGAATCGCTGTCGGCCGTCTACCCCGTGTGGGTCGACCGCCCGCAGGCCACGCACGCCGCGTGGTACGAACTGTTTCCCCGCTCGCAGGCGGCCGAACCGGGACGGCACGGCACGTTCGACGACGTCATCCTGCGCCTGCCCGACATTCGCGAGATGGGCTTTGACGTGCTGTACCTGCCGCCGATCCATCCCATCGGCCTGGCCAATCGCAAGGGCCGCAACAACAGCCTGCGCGCCGAGCCGGACGACGTCGGCAGCCCCTACGCCATCGGCTCGCCCGCCGGCGGCCATGATGCCATCGAACCCCGGCTGGGCAGCCTGGAAGACTTTCTGCGGCTGGTCGAAGCCGCCGCGGACCACGGCCTGGAACTGGCGCTGGATTTCGCGATCCAGTGCTCGCCCGACCACCCATGGCTGGCGCAGCACCCGGACTGGTTTTCGTGGCGGCCCGACGGCTCGCTGCGCTATGCCGAAAACCCGCCCAAGAAGTACGAAGACATCGTCAACGTGGCGTTCTACGGCGGGCCGCCCAAGCGGGGCCGCAAGCTGGGACTGTGGCGCGCCTTGCGCGACATCGTGCTGTTCTGGGCCGAGCATGGCGTGCGCATCTTCCGCGTGGACAACCCCCACACCAAGCCGCTGCCCTTCTGGCAGTGGCTGATCGCCGAGGTGCACGCGCGCCATCCCGACGTGCTGTTCCTGTCCGAAGCCTTCACGCGGCCCAAGATGATGTACCGCCTGGCCAAGATCGGCTTCACGCAGTCGTACACCTATTTCACCTGGCGCAACGACAAGCCCGAGCTGCAAGCCTACCTGCAGGAAATCTCGCAACCGCTGGCCGCGGATTTCTTCCGGCCGAATTTCTTCGTCAATACCCCGGACATCAACCCGCTGTTCCTGCAGACCTCGGGCCGCCCCGGCTTCCTGATCCGCGCCGCGCTGGCCGCGCTGGGTTCGGGCCTGTGGGGCGTCTACAGCGGCTTCGAGCTGTGCGAGGCCGCCCCCGTGCCGGGCAAAGAGGAATACCTGGATTCCGAGAAATACGAACTGCGCCAGCGCGACTGGCGCCAGCCCGGCAACATCCGCGCCGAGATCGGCCGCCTGAACCAGCTGCGCCGCGCCCATCCTGCCTTGCAGAGCCATCGCGGCCTGACGCTGGCGGCCAGCGGCAACGACCGCGTCATCGCCTTCGCCAAGGCCACGCCCGGCAACGGCGACGTGATCCTGGCCGCGATCAGCCTGGACCCCTTCCATGCCCAGACGGCATGGCTGGAACCGCCCTTCGGCGTGTTCGGTGCGCCCTGGCCCGACAGTCTGGTGGCCGAAGACCTGCTGGCAGGCACCCGGCAAACGTGGCACGCCCACGCCCGCCCGGTCGCGCTGTCGCCCGATCAACCCTATTGCATCTGGCGTTTGTCGCGTCATGGCTGACGCCGCCAGGGAGCCCGCCACCATGATCAACGAAACCCAGCCCCCGCAGAACGACGGCCTTTGGTACAAGGACGCCGTCATCTACCAGTTGCACGTGAAATCGTTCTTCGATTCCAACGACGACGGCGTGGGGGACCTGCCCGGCCTGATCGCCAAGCTGGACTACATCGCCAACCTGGGCGTGGACACGATCTGGCTGCTGCCCTTCTACCCATCGCCGCGCCGCGACGACGGCTACGACATTGCCGACTACCGCGGCGTGCACCCGGACTACGGCACGGTGGCCGACGTGCGCCGGCTGATCCGCGCGGCCCATGCGCGTGGCCTGCGCATCATCACCGAGCTGGTCGTGAACCATACGTCCGACCAGCATCCGTGGTTCCAGCGCGCGCGCACGGCTCGCCCGGGGTCCGCCGCCCGCAATTTCTACGTGTGGTCGGACAGCGACAAGACCTACGCCGGCACCCGCGTCATCTTCTGCGACACCGAAACGTCCAACTGGACCTGGGACCCGGTGGCCAACGCTTATTTCTGGCACCGCTTCTACTCCCACCAGCCCGACCTGAACTACGACAATCCGCAGGTGCTGAAGGAAGTGCTGTCCGTGATGCGGCACTGGCTGGACATGGGCGTGGACGGCCTGCGGCTGGACGCCGTGCCGTATCTGGTCGAACGCGAAGGCACCAACAACGAGAACCTGCCCGAGACCCACCAGGTGCTCAAGCAGATCCGCGCCGTCATCGAAACCGAATACCCGGGCCGCCTGCTGCTGGCCGAAGCCAATCAGTGGCCGGAAGACGCGCAGGAATACTTCGGCACGGGCGACGAATGCCACATGTCGTTCCACTTTCCGCTGATGCCGCGCATGTACATGGCCATTGCGCAGGAAGACCGCTTTCCCATCACCGACATCATCCGCCAGACGCCGGACATCCCCGCCAATTGCCAGTGGGCGATTTTCCTGCGCAACCATGATGAGCTGACGCTGGAAATGGTCACCAGCCGCGAACGCGACTATCTCTGGAGCGTCTACGCCGCCGATCCGCGCGCCCGCATCAACCTGGGCATCCGCCGCCGCCTGGCGCCCCTGCTGGAACGCGACCGGCGCCGCGTCGAGCTGATGAACAGCCTGCTGCTGTCGATGCCGGGCACCCCGGTGCTGTACTACGGCGACGAACTGGGCATGGGCGACAACGTGCACCTGGGCGACCGCGACGGCGTGCGCACGCCGATGCAATGGTCGCCCGACCGCAACGGCGGCTTTTCCCGCGCCGATCCCGAGCGCCTGCCGCTGCCCGTGCTGATGGGCCCCCTGTATGGCTATGAAGCCGTCAATGTCGAAGCCCAGCAGCGCGACCCGCATTCGCTGTTGAACTGGACGCGCCGCATGCTGGCCCAGCGGCGCCAGAGCCATGCCTTCGGCCGCGGCACGCTGCGCTTCATCCAGGCCGGCAACCGCAAGATCCTGGCCTATCTGCGGCAGTGGCGCGACACCACCATCCTGTGCGTGGCCAACCTGTCCAACGCCGCACAGCCGGTCGAGCTGCCGCTGCAGGACTTCAAGGACCGCGTGCCGGTGGAGATGCTGGGCGGCACGCCGTTTCCCGCCATCGGCGCGCTGCCTTACCTGCTGACGCTGCCGCCCTATGGCTTTTACTGGATGGACCTGAGCGCCGACGCGGCCCCGCCGGGCTGGCACGCCAGCGGGCCGGCGCAGATGCCGGAACTGGTGACGCTGGTGCTGCGCGGCCACGCCAACGCCGTGCTGACCGACGCCTCGCGCAACACGCTGGAAACCGAGGTGCTGCCCGAATACCTGGCGCGCCAGCGCTGGTTTCCCGACGCCCGCGTCCTGCCCCGGGTGCGACTGGCCTACGCCACGCCGTTCGGGACCGAAGGCGGCGAAGAATACTACTGGGCCGAGGCGGAACCCGCCGACGATGCCCCCGGCATGCGGGTCCAGGTGCCGTTCGCCCTGGTGTGGGACGAAGCCGCGCAGATCCAGTACCCCATCGCGCGGGTGCGCCGCGGCCCCGAAGTCGGCATGCTGGCCGATGCCTTCCTGCAACCCGGCTTCGTGCACGGCATCGTGCTGGCCCTGCAAGCCGGCCGCGAATGGGACGGCCGCCAGGGCGGCAAGCCCGGCGACAAACCCGGCGTGGTGCGCGGCCTGGCCGAACCCGGCCTTGCCGCCCTGGACCTGGGGCCGGAATCCACGCTGCAATGGGTCACCGGCGAGCAGTCCAACAGCTCGGTCATCGTGGGCGGCCAGGCCATCCTGAAACTGCTGCGCAATGCCCACCCCGGTCTGTCGGCCGAGGTCGAGATGACGCGCCACCTGACCCGCGCCGGCTATGCCAACATTCCCGCCCTGCTGGGCGAGGTGCAGCGGGTGGACGCGGACGGCGTGCCCTGCACGCTGGCCGTGCTGCACGCCTACATCGCCAACGAGGGCGACGCCTGGCGCTGGACGCTGGACTACCTGAAGCGCACGCTGGCCAGCGCCCTGCTGGGCGGCGACAGCCCGCAGGAATTCGAGGCCAGCCTGGAAGGCTACGCGGTCATGGCCACCACGATCGGCTGCCGCGTGGCGCAGATGCACGCGGCCCTGGCGCGTCCGAGCGACGACGCCGCCTTCGCGCCCGCCACGGCCTCGCAGGCGGACGCGGACGCGCTGGCCGAGCGCGTCATCGCCCAGCTCGATGGCGCCATCCAGGCGCTGCAAGCCCGGCAAGGCACGCTTGAAGACGCCTCGCGCGCCTGCGCCGAATGGCTGTTCGCGCATCGCGACCGCCTGGTCGTCCAAGTGCAGCGCCTGGCGCAGGCGCTGACCGGCACGGCGCTCATTCGCGTGCACGGCGACCTGCACCTGGGCCAGGTATTGGTCGCGCAGACCGACGCGTACCTGATCGACTTCGAGGGCGAACCCGACCACCCGCTGGAACAACGCCGCCAGCGCGCGTCGCCCTGCAAGGATGTGGCGGGCATGCTGCGGTCGTTCGACTACGCCGCGGCGGCCATCGCCCGCAGCGATCCGCTGGGCGGCGCACAGACGGACGCCAACGCGGCCCCCGCAACGGATGGCGCCGCCGTCTCCGGGTCGCCGGCGCAATTGCGCGACACGTTGCTGGCGCGCTTTCGCGCCCGCGCCACCGAAGCCTTCCTGCAAGGCTACGAAGAGGCCGGCGCGCCCGCATCGCAGGCGTCGGCCGCCCTGCTGCCCCTGGCCCAGCTGGAAAAGGCCGCCTATGAAATCCGCTACGAAGCCGGCCATCGGCCCGACTGGATCTCCATTCCGCTGTGCGCCCTGACCAGTCAGGCGCAAGGCCTGGTACAGAACGCGGCCATCGATGCCGAGGATGCCTCATCATGAACCGCCGCGATCGCTCCCCGCCCGCCGCTGCGCGGCACTCGGCGCCCACGCAAGTCGACGACACGCCCGGCTGGCGTGCGTTGCTGTCCGATGACGCCCTGCACGCACTGGCCGCGGGCGACTGGCGTGCGGCGCTGCAATGGCTGGGCGCGCACCCGGACACGGTCGACGGCGTGGCCGGGCTGCGCTGCGCCGTGTGGGCCCCGAATGCCCGCCAGGTGGCGGTGGTGGGCGACTTCAACGGGTGGGACGGCAGCCGCCACCCCATGCACAAGCGCGACGAGGCGGGCGTATGGGAGCGGTTCGTGCCCGGCGTGGGTCCGGGCGCGCTGTACAAGTTCGCCATCACCGACGCCACCGGCGCCATCCGGCTGCGGGCCGACCCGCTGGCGCGCCGCAGCGAATTGCCGCCCGCCACCGCGTCGGTGGTGGACGACCCCGCCCCCTATCCCTGGACGGATGACGCCTGGATGCAGGCGCGCGGCGCCCGCCACGCGCCACACGCCCCCATCACGATCTACGAGGTCCACGCCGGCTCGTGGCTGGCGCCGGACGACGGCGCCTGCGTGTGGGACCAGCTGGCCGACAAGCTGCCCGCCTATGCCGCGTCCCTGGGATTCACCCACATCGAGCTGATGCCCATCATGGAGCACCCCTTCGGCGGCTCGTGGGGCTACCAGCCGCTGGGCCTGTTCGCCCCCAGTTCCCGCCTGGGGCCGCCCGCCGCCTTCGCGCATTTCGTCGACCGCTGCCACGCCGCCGGCGTGGGCGTGATCCTGGACTGGGTGCCCGCGCACTTTCCCGACGACGCGCATGGCCTGGTGCGCTTTGACGGCACCGCCCTGTACGAATACGACGACCCGCGCGAAGGCTACCACCCCGACTGGCACACCCAGGTCTACAACCTGGGCCGCACCGAGGTGCGCGCCTTCATGATCGCCAGCGCGCTGCACTGGCTGCAACGCTTTCACGTCGACGGCCTGCGCGTGGACGCGGTGGCCTCGATGCTGTATCGCGACTACAGCCGCAAGCCCGGCGAATGGATTCCCAACCGCCACGGCGGCCGCGAGAACCTGGAAGCCGTCGACTTCCTGAAGGCGCTGAACGACACGGTGCGCGCCGAGGTGCCCGACGCCATGATGATCGCCGAAGAATCCACCGCCTGGCCCGGCGTCACCGCGCCCGTGGCCGACGGCGGCCTGGGCTTTCACTACAAGTGGAACATGGGCTGGATGCACGACACGCTGCGCTACCTGAGCGAAGACCCGGTGCATCGCAAGTACCACCACGCCGAACTGACCTTCAGCATGGTCTACGCCTACGCCGAACGCTACGTGCTGCCGCTGTCGCACGACGAGGTGGTGCACGGCAAGGGCTCGCTGCTGCACAAGATGCCGGGCGATCTCACCGCGCGCCACGCCGGCCTGCGCGCCTACCTGGGCTATATGTGGGCGCACCCCGGCAAGAAGCTGCTCTTCATGGGCAACGAACTGGCCCAGGCCGCCGAATGGAACCACGACAGCCCCATCGACTGGAACCAGCTGGACGACCCGGCCCGCAAGGGCATGCAGCGATTGGTGGGCGACCTGAACCGCCTGTATCACGACCTGCCGGCGCTGCACGCCCGCGATGCCGACCCCGCCGGCTTTGCCTGGCTGGTGCTGGACGACGCCGACAACAGTGTCGTGGCGTTCCTGCGCACCGATGGCGCCGCCCCCTTGCTGGCGGTCAGCAATTTCACGCCCGTGGCGCGGCAGGGTTATCGCGTCGGCGTGCCGCTGCCCGGCCGCTGGGCCGAAGTCCTGAACACCGACGCCGGCAGCTACGGCGGCGCCGGCCACGGCAACCTGGGCCAGGCGGCCAGCGACGGCCAGCCGGCGCACGGCCATGCGCAGTCGCTGGCGCTGACGCTGCCCGGCCTGTCCACCCTGTATTTCACGCATCAAGGCGAATGACCATGGACGCTTCCCTATTGACTCGCATGACCGCCGGCAAGCCGTATCCCCTGGGTGCGGTGAGCGACGGCCTGGGCGTGAACTTCGCCGTGTTCTCGGCCAACGCCACCCGCATGGAGGTCTGCGTCTTCGATGCCCGTGGCCGCAAGGAACTGCGCCGCTTCGACCTGCCCGAGTGCACCGACGAGATCTGGCATGGCTACCTGCCCGACGCCCAGCCCGGGCTGGTCTACGGCCTGCGCGCCCACGGCCCGTACGATCCGCGCAATGGCCACCGCTTCAATCCACACAAGCTGCTGCTGGACCCGTACGCCCGCCACCTGACCGGCCCGGTCAACTGGAGCGACGCGCTGTTCGGCTACCGCATGAACCACCCGCGCGCCGACCTCAGCCTGGACCGGCGCGACAGCGCACCCGCCATGCCCAAGGCGATCGTGGTCGACGATGCGCCGTTCAACTGGGGCAGCAGCAAGGCGCCTGACACGCCGTGGACCGACACGGTCATCTATGAAGTGCATGTGCGCGGCGCGTCCATGCAGCGCGAAGACCTGCGCCAGCCGCTGCGCGGCACCTGCGCCGCGCTGGCCGATCCCCGCTTCATCGAACACTTGCAGCGCCTGGGCGTCACCACCGTGGAATTGCTGCCGGTGCATGCGTTTCTGCAAGACCACTTCCTGATCGAACGGGGGTTGCGCAACTACTGGGGCTACAACACCCTGTCGTTCTTCGCCCCCGAGCCGACCTACCTGCAAAGCGGGCCGAACGACCTGCGCCAGGCCATCCGGCGCCTGCACGCGGCGGGCCTGGAAGTCATCCTGGACGTGGTCTACAACCACACCTGCGAAGGCAACGAGCTCGGCCCCACCCTGTCCTGGCGCGGCCTGGACAACGCCAGCTACTACCGGCTGGTGCCGGGCGAAGAGCGCCACTACATCAACGACACCGGCTGCGGCAATACCGTCAACCTGTCGCACCCGCGGGTGCTGCAGATGGTGACCGACTCGCTGCGCTACTGGATGCAGTCGTACGGCGTCGACGGCTTTCGCTTCGACCTGGGGGTGACCCTGGGCCGCGAAGGCACCGGCTTCGATCCCGGCTCGGGCTTTTTCGACGCCTTGCTGCAAGACCCGCAGCTGGCGCGCGCCAAGCTCATTTCCGAACCGTGGGACATCGGTCCCGACGGCTATCAGCTGGGCAACCATCCGCCCGGGTTCGCGGAATGGAACGACCGCTACCGCGACACCACGCGCCGCTATTGGCGCGGCGACGACGGCCAGCGCGGCGACATGGCCGCCCGCCTGGCGGGGTCGCGCGACGTGTTCGACCGGCGTCATCGCCGCCCCTGGGCCAGCGTCAATTTCATTGCCTCGCACGACGGCTTCACCACGCGGGACATCGTCAGCTACGACGGCAGCCACAACGAGGCCAATGGCGAAGGCGGCACCGACGGCCATTCGGAAAACTACAGCCACAACTGGGGCGAGGAAGGGCCCACCACCGACGAGGCCATCCTGCAACGCCGGGCCCGCGTGCAACGCGCGCTGCTGGCCACGCTGTGCCTGTCCGACGGCACGCCGATGCTGCTGGCGGGCGACGAATTCGGCAACAGCCAGGACGGCAACAACAACGCCTACTGCCAGGACAACGCCCTGTCGTGGCTGGACTGGATCCAGGCGCAAAGCGACGAGGGGCGCGCGCTGAGCCAGTTCGTGGCGCGCGCGCTGGCCTTGCGACGCGGCCATCCAGGCCTGCGCGCGGCGCGCTATGGCGATGCCGCCGCCGAAATCTGCCCGGGCGTCGCGGCGGTCAGCTGGTTCAACCCCGACGGCCAGCCCATCGACGCGGCCTCATGGGAAGATGGCGGCGCCAAGCCCATGGCGCTGCGCCGCGCCGCGTTGCGCGAAGACGGCAGCGCCGATGTCACGCTGCTGCTGTTGAATCCCGGCCAGGAAGCCGTGGCCTTCACCTTGCCCGAGCCGGCGCTGGCCTGGATCCGTGAACTGGATTCCTCTGCCCCCACCGCGGCCGTGCCGGTCAACGGCGGCGAGGTGCCGGTCGAAGCCCAGAGCCTGGTGCTGCTGACCGCGGCCCGCATGCCCGGGGAGGCGCCATGACGGCCTGGCCCGAGCCCTATTCGTTTGGCGCGCTGCCGCTGCCCGACGGCCGCACCCGCTTTCGCCTGTGGGCGCCGACCGCCTCGCCCGGGCTGGCCCTGCTGGTCGAGGGGCGCGCGCCGATCGCGCTGCAACCGGACGCACTGGGCTTCGCCCAGGTCGATGTGGATTGCCCTCCCGGCACGCGCTACCGTTATCGCCTGGCCGATGGCCTGACGGTGCCGGACCCGGCGTCGCGCCTGCAATGGGGCGACGCCCATGGCGATAGCGTCGTCGTCGGCCCGGACGCCTACCCATGGCGCCACCCCGACTGGACCGGCCGGCCTTGGGAAGAGACGGTGCTGTACGAAGTGCACCCCGGGTTGGCGGGCGGCTACGCGGGCCTGCGCCAGCGGCTGCCGGCCTTGGCTCGCCTGGGCGTGACGCTGCTGGAACTCATGCCCATTGCCGACTTCCCCGGCCCGCGCAACTGGGGGTACGACGGCGTGCTGCCGTACGCGCCGGATACCGCCTATGGCACGCCCGACGCGCTGAAGGACCTGATCGATACCGCCCATGGCCTGGGCATGGGGGTCATGCTGGACGTGGTCTACAACCATTTCGGCCCGGACGGCAATTTTCTGCCGCACTACGCCGCCTCTTTCTTTCGCGACGACGTCCGCACGCCCTGGGGCGCGGCCATCGATTTTCGCCAGGCCGCCGTGCGGCGCTTTTTCGAGGAAAACGCGCTGTACTGGCTAAGCGAATTCCGCTTCGATGGCCTGCGGCTCGATGCCGTGCACGCCATTGCCGGCCACGGATGGCTGCCCGAGCTGGCCCGCCACGTGCGCGGCCAACTGCCCGCACGCCACGTGCACCTGGTGCTGGAAAACGACGACAACCGCGCCTCGTTGCTGCAGGCCGGCTACGACGCCCAGTGGAACGACGACGCCCACCACGTGCTGCACCATCTCGTGACGGGTGAAGCCCACGGCTACTACGCCGACTACGCCACCCACCCCGCCCGGGCGCTGGCCCGCTGCCTGCAAGAGGGTTGGCTGTACCAAGGCCAGCCGTCGGCCCATCGCGGCGGCGCGCCGCGCGGCGAGCCCAGCGCCCATCTGCCCAGCACCGCCTTCGTGCTGTTCCTGCAGAACCACGACCAGACCGGCAACCGCGCCCAGGGCGATCGGCTGACCGCCCTGGTGCCGTCGGCCGACCGCCTGCGCGCCGCCGTGGCCCTGCAACTGCTGGCCCCGCAGGTGCCGCTGATTTTCATGGGCGAAGAAATCGGCAGCCAGGCGCCCTTCCTGTACTTCACCAGCCATGCCGACCCGACCCTGGCCGATGCGGTCCGCGAAGGCCGGCAGCTGGAATTCGCGGCCCTTGCACAAGGCAACGACCCGGACACCCTGCCCGACCCCAACGCCGAAACCACCTATCTGCGCAGCCAGCCGTGGGGGGACGAAGATCTGGATGACGCCCAGGCCTGGCGCACGTATTACGAAGCGATGCTGCAATTGCGCCAGCAGTGGCTGGCGTCCGTCACTTATAAACACTTTA